>CANPWJ010000001.1 GCA_947584035.1 uncultured Acetatifactor sp.
GCGACATTATGAATTCCCTGACCAGAAGCGTGCTGACGCTGGCCTCCTACGACAAGAATTGCAGCGACACCTCCGTGGAGAACGTGCTGCGCCAGTGCATCGGGCTGATCAGCGTGTTTCCCATGCTGGCGGTGTACGGGTATCACGCTTACAATCACTATGAAAATGATGAGAGCATGTACATCCATCGCCCGCAGAAGAAACTCTCCACGGCAGAGAACCTGCTGCAGATGCTTCGCCCGGACCGGAAGTATACGGAGCTGGAGGCGAGGGTGCTGGACATCGCTCTGGTATTACATATGGAGCACGGCGGGGGCAACAACTCCACCTTTACCACCCGCGTGGTGACTTCCTCCGGTTCCGACACCTACTCGGTGGTGGCGGCGGCGCTCTCTTCCCTGAAGGGGCCCAAGCATGGCGGGGCGAATATCAAGGTGGTGGAGATGATGCGGGATATCGAGGCCAACGTGTCCGATTGGGAGGACGAGGACGCTGTCCGGGCTTATCTGACGCGCATCCTGAACCGGGAGGTGTTCGACCGGAAGGGCCTGATCTACGGCATGGGCCACGCGGTGTACTCCCTTTCTGATCCCAGAGCCCAGGTGTTTAAAGGGTTCGTGCAGCAGCTTGCCAAGGCCAAGGGCCGGGATAAGGATTTCGCACTGTATTCCATGATCGAGCGTCTGGCTCCGGAGGTAATCTCCCAGAAATCGCGCATCTATAAGGGGGTCAGCGCCAACGTGGACTTCTACAGCGGCTTCGTGTACAGTATGCTGGAAATTCCGCTGGAGCTGTACACGCCGATCTTTGCGATCGCCAGGATCGTGGGATGGAGCGCCCATCGGATCGAGGAGCTGATCAATATGGACAAGATCATCCGCCCCGCGTATAAGAGCGTGATGGAGGAGAAAACATACGTGAGGATGGAGGACCGGCAGGACGGAGGGGCCAGCCTGTGAAGGCTTCAGCCCCCTTCTTCGAGACGCGTTTTCGAGTATAAGATAAATGTTGAATTGCCTGTCCGGCAGACAATCGGAACGCTGGGACATCTCTATCCGGTGCATCTCTATCCGGCGTATACAGACTCCTTGTTGTGAAGATCACATTTCCGGAGTGGTACGGATGGCTGTGCATGGGTTATCTCTGATGACGAGCCGAAGCCGAAGGACGCGAGATTTAAGAGATGAGAGATACAAAGGGGGAAGCGTAGCGATGGAAAATCTGGACAAGCTTGTTCGTCAGCTTTGCACCTACCCGGATGAAACGCCGTGGCTTGAATTTAAGCACAATAATTATGAACCGGAAATGATAGGTATGGACATTAGTGCACTTGCCAATGGCGCAACATTAGATGAAAAGAGTTGTGCATATTTTATTTGGGGCATTAAGGATGGAACTCACGAAATTGTCGGAACAAATCACAACCTTCAGAATCTAAAAAAGGGTAATGAAGAGCTGGAGAACTGGCTCCGTAGACGGCTGTCAAAAAACGCTGACTTCGAATATCATACGGTAGAAATGGATAATGTAACTGTGGGGGTGATGATCATCCAATGTGCAATCAGTCAACCTGTTACATTTCAAAAAGCAGAGTATATACGTGTGGGCAGTTATACGAAGCGCTTGTTGGAGTATCCGGCTTTGCAGTCTAAGCTGTGGGGGAGGCTCCATAACCGCAATTTTGAGGAACAGCCCGCTGCGCAGGATTTAGAGCTGTCCACCGCCTTGCGTATGCTGGATTATAACGTCTATTTTGATTTAATTGAAATACCGCAACCTGCCTCTGTTGACAATATCGCGCATTATATGTTGGAGGAAGGGATTCTGCTGCGGCAGGATAATGGTCTATACGAAATTACCAATATGGGGGCAATCCTGTTTGCAAAGCGTCTTGCAGACTTCCCTAAACTGTCCAGAAAAGCTATTCGGGTGGTTCAATTTGAAGGAAATAACCGGCTGAAGATGCTGAAGGAAGATATCGGCGGGAAAGGATATGCTGTTGGATTTGAGGGACTCATCAAGTATATTGAGGCTTTGATCCCAACGCAGGAGATCATTACGGATGCTCTTAGAGAAAAGCGCTCTGCTTACCCTATGCTCGCTATCAGAGAGGCCGTTGCCAATGCTCTGATCCATCAGGATTTTTCTATATCTGGGACAGGGCCAACCGTTGAGCTCTTTAATAACCGACTGGAAATTACAAACTCCGGTATTCCTTTGGTAGATATAAAGCGCATAGTTGATAACCCTCCCAAATCACGGAACGAAAGACTTGCCTCTTTGATGCGGCGGTTAAGGATGTGCGAGGAATTAGGGACAGGATGGGATAAAATCGTTATTTCCTGCGAAGTTCAGCAGCTTCCCACGCCTCGTATAGAATTATACGAGGAAAGCACAAGAGTTACAATTTTCTCCGAGATTCCATTTACCGGGATGTCATTAGAGGATAAGCTTTGGGCTTGCTACATGCACGCTTGTATTTTGCATGTTCAAGGGGAACAACTGACAAATGCTTCTCTTCGCAACCGATTTGGGGTACCACAGACTTCATCGGGAAGTATATCGCGATTGATCAAAGAAGCGGTAGCGGAAAATTTCATAAGGCCGCTCGACCCCACAACGTCAAACAAGTATATGAAGTATGTCCCGTTTTGGGCATAATCTTATTTGCCGGTCATTTGCCGGTCATTTGCCGATGGAGATTTTTAGCCGAGAAAAACACGCGAAAACCGCAATATTTTGTAGATCGTAAAAGAAATAAGGCCCTATTCAGGTGAAATCTTATTTGCCGGTCATTTGCCGGCAAGGCAATATGTTGCTGTTAATAGGGCAGAGTAGAGGCATTAGGGCTTGTTTGAGCCAGCGGCCTGAGATGAGCGTCTCCGCAGAAAGCGTAAGAACAGCCATACCCGGAATACTTCCGGATATGGCTGTTCTTTTTGCTGCACCTCTGCAACCTCGCATCTTAAATTTTACATCTCAAATTCTCAATCTTAAATCTTCCATCTTAGATCTTAAATCTCCGCATATGCTCCGTCAGTGTGAAGGCTGCGGCGGACACCTCATCCGCACTCTCGGATACCTTCCTGCTGTCGCTGGAGAACTGCAGGGAGGTTTCCGACAGGGTTTCTGTGGAGGCCTGGATCTCCGCGGTGCTGGCGGACTGTTCCTGGGAGAGGGCGGCGATATTCGTGGCCACGTCGTCCACCTGATTGATCTCGCCCACGATCTCCTGGAGCATCTGCCCGGTGTCGGAGACGTTCCGGTAAATGTTCTCGAACACCTGGCAGGAGTCGGTGACCTTCCTGGAGTTTTCCTCGATGTAGGAAACGCTCTGTCCGGTCTGCTCGATCATGTCGTTCACCTCGGTGCTGATCTGCTCGATGATGTTCGTGATCTGCGCCGCGGATTCGGAGCTGTTCTCCGCCAGCTTCCGGATCTCCTCCGCCACAACGGCAAAGCCCCTTCCGGCTTCTCCGGCTCTGGCGGCCTCGATGGCTGCGTTCAGGGACAGGAGATTGGTCTGATCCGCGATGTCGCTGATCATGGTGACCATGGAATTGATCTGCTGGGTGGACTCGCCCACCTCCGTCACGATATCCTTCAGGTGCTTGATGGATTCGACGATGGTGTCCATGGTGCTGCCCACGGACTGCATGTCGTCCCGGCCCTTGGAGGCCACCTGCACCGTATTCTGCATGTTTACGAGGGCGTCCGCTCCTCTCTGCGTGGTGGCGCTCACGACGCCGGAGAGGGTGACCGCGTGTTCCGCCAGATCCTGCACGCCGCCGGCCACCTGGTCGATGGTGATCTGCACGTCCCCCATGGACTCCGCCTGTGCCTCAGAAGCGGTGTTCAGCACCCCGGCGATATTCTTGGTGTTGGTGCTGGAATCGCTGAGCTGGTCGGAGACGTCGTGGATGTCGTGGATCACCTCGCGCATGACGGAGACAAAGTCCTCCAGGGAGCGGCTCATCACCGCGATCTCATCGTTCCCCTTTGAATGGATGTCCACGGTAAAGTCGCCGTCCGCGATTGTGGTCAGGACCTGTGTCAGCGACTGGATCGGCTTTAACATCTGGCGGATGGCGATACTCACCACGACGACCACGATCGCCAGGATAACAAAGAAGATCAGGAGGATCGTGTAGAGGAGCTGGGCCAGATCAGAGAGGATGTAGCTCTCGGAGATGTAGGAAACCAGGGCCCAGGGGGCGCCGTCTATGTAGGAGACCACTACGTAGTACCGTTCCAGCCCGTCGGAGATGGACGTGACCTCCGTGCTTCCGCTGGAGATCAGGGTACCCAGGTCGCCCAGGAAGGTGCCGGGCGCATAGTCCGTGAGCACCGTGTCCACCAGCTCCTTGTCCCCGTGGGCCAGGATGGTCAGGCTCCGCGTATCGATCAGGGAGGCGTAGCCCTCCTCCATGATCCGGATATTCTGCACGTCGTCGTAGAGCTGTCTGCGCGCTGCCGGAGTCAGGGTCAGGTTGCGGTACGCTTCCTCAATGCTCTCGCTTCCCGTGGACATGAGCAGGTTGATGGTGACGGTTTTCATGTTGGAGACCGCCTCCTTCTCCAGAGTCCGCTTGGAATTGGCGAGGATGGTCTGGGAGCTGCTGATAAAGATCAGCGCGGATGTGGCCACAAAGGACAGAAGGAAAAGCGGCAGGATAATGCAGAGCAGCTTTTTCTGTATGCCGAACACTTTCCGGCCGCGAAGTTTTTTGGAAGTATCTGCCTCAGATTTTTGTTTTTTCATTCGTTTCCCTCTTTTCCGAACAATAGTTATAATAAAGATAACATATTTCGGAAAAATAAGCAATAATATACGCGCTTTCTTTGACGCTTGAAAGAGGAAAATTTTGTGATAGAATATAGAGGGATCCGGAAGAGAATGCCGGAAAGGGCCCGGAGAGAGGGTCGGTACGGAAGGAGAAGGCGGATGGGGACGATCATTGATTATCTGAAAGAATACGGGGAATGTTCCTTTCGGGACATGCCGCTGAATGACGTGGACAGCCTGGTTTTCTGCCAGCTATCCTATTTAAAATTTGACGGCCTGGTGCCGGATGTGCGGGAATGCGGGGAGACGCCCACCCTGGAGGAGGTGGCCGGGCGCGCGGACGCGGAGCGTTTGTTTTCCGATGTGCGCTATGAGAAGGAGAACCGCGCGCTTTTGGAGGCGATGCTGGCGGGTCTAAGATACCGCACGCTTCGACTGGGCGATTATGTGAACCGGATCGAGAAGGAAGGGGAGACGCAGTTTTCCGCCGTCACCTTCCTGCCGGAGGACGGCACGGTCTATGTGGCCTTTCGCGGGACGGACGAGACAATCGTCGGGTGGAAGGAGGACTTCAACATGGCGTTTTTGTCCCCCATCCCGGGGCAGACGTACAGTGTGGAATACCTGAATACTGTTCTGGACAGAAGGGACGGCAGCCTGATCGTGGGGGGCCACTCGAAGGGCGGCAACCTGGCGGTCTACAGTGCCATGAACTGCCGCCGCGCAGAACAGGGCCGCATCCGAAGGATCTACAGCATGGACGGGCCGGGCTTCCGCCCGGAGGTCCTGAAAAAGTGTGGCTATGAGCGGATCGCCGACCGGGTGGTCAAGATCCTGCCCCGCTCCTCGCTGGTGGGAATGCTCTTTGAGCGGGAGATCCGCTACGAGGTGGTGGAGAGCAAGTATTTCGGCCTGGCCCAGCACGACCCCTACAGCTGGAAGGTGGAGGGCAGACACTTCATCCGGGTGCCGGATATCTACGAGGGCGTCCGGAAGATGGACGACACCTTAAACGAGTGGATCCTGTCTCTGGATGAGGTGCAGCTTCGGACCTTTGTGGACACCCTGTTCCAGGTGATCTCCGCGTCCCAGGCGGAGGATCTGATCGCTTTTACCGCCGACTGGAAAAAGAGTATGAACGGCGTGATCTCGGCTCTGCGCGAGGTGGACGATGACACGGCGAGGATGCTGAAGCAGATCGTCAGGTCGCTTTTTGAGATTGCGCGGATGCACGTAAGGGAGGACGTGACAGCGGGGATCGCAGGGATGGAAAGGCAGCGCCTCCTGCCCAAAAACGATTCCTCCCACAGGCGTGGATCCAGGAAAAAAGAAGGGACAGAAGCGGTTCTCCCCGCAGAGTAGTCCGCAGCGGATCCAGCCGTTCCGGATGCCATTGTAGTCCCAGGATGGGCAGACATTCGTGGACAATGGCCTCCACGCACCCGTCCGCTTCGCACCACTGGATGGCCCGCAGGTTCGTCCCCAGGATCCCCACTCCCTGATGATGGGCGCTGTTGACCAGGGCGTGCCCGCCGTAGAGCTCATACAGGCAGGAGCCCTCCAGGACGGCGGTGCGGTGGTACTGGTCCTGATCGGTATAGCGGTGGAGGGAGGCGCTTTCCAGATCCTGCCGGAGGGTGCCTCCCAACGCCACGTTGATCACCTGCATCCCCTTGCAGATGCCCAGGACGGGAAGGCGGCCCGCGAGGGCGTGCTCCAATGCCTGAAACTGCAGGATATCCAACTCGGTGTCGATGTTTCGGGAGGCGGTGTTGTGCTCCCCGAAGAAGGCGGGCGTGATGTCTCCGCCGCCCGGCAGCACCAGCGCGTCGCAGCGCGTCACAGCGTCCGGCTCCAGCGTGGTGAAGGGGTGAAAGGGCGGTCGGTCGAAGAAACGCTCGTAATTTTGGGTAAATTCTTTTCGGCCAAGGATGGCAAGTTTCATAAAGGGGCCTCGATGGAAGTCGTCACAGCAGTATATGCGGGGCGGCCGGAGCCAAGAAGCGCTTCTGGCGCAAATGCCCCGGATTTTTTCATAAAAAAGGATTTATTAAAAAAGAATAAAATAGGCAATTTGTCTCTGTTCTTTTGGAAAGAAAAGGAGTAAAATAGATGAGATTTCAGTGGGACAGCCCTGTCCCCTGAGAATACATAGGAAAGGAAGTGAGTGTATGGGAGATCTGGCGGCAGAACTGCTGGAGGAATTGAACTGCGACACCGCGTTTTCCTTCCGGATAGGCGCCTTTCAGGTGGATGTGCTGGAATCGGTGGTGATCACCTGGGTTATTATGGCGGTGATTCTGATCCTGTCGGTTTTCCTGACGAGAAATCTGAAGGTTCACGACATCGGCAAAAGACAGCTGGTGCTGGAGACGGCGGTCACAAAGCTCCAGGGTTTCGTGACTGGAATGATCGGGGAGGAAGGCAGGGCCTACGTGCCTTATCTCTGCACGGTGCTCCTCTACATCGGCATGGCCAACCTGATCGGGCTGTTTGGAATGAAGCCGCCCACCAAGGATATGAACGTCACCGCGGCGCTGGCGCTTATGAGCATCGTTTTGATCGAGGCCGCGGGGATCCGGCAGAGGGGAGTCCGGGGATGGCTCAAAAGCTTTACCAAGCCGATTGCCATTGTGACCCCGATCAATATCCTGGAGATCTTTATCCGTCCCCTGTCACTGTGTATGCGGTTGTTTGGAAATGTGCTGGGAGCCTTTGTCATCATGGAGCTGATCAAGCTGCTCCTTCCGGTGGCGTTGCCGGTGCCCTTCAGCTTTTATTTTGACATTTTTGACGGACTGATCCAGGCCTATGTGTTTGTGTTCCTGACTTCCCTGTTCATCAAGGAAGCGATCGAATAGATCGAACAGCAAAAAAGAAAAGCAAAAAGCAAAAAAGAAAAGCAAAAAAGAAAAAGTAAGAAGAAAAAAGAAAAAGATATGCCGTTTACACGGCGGAACGGAGGAAACTATTATGATAGCAATCGGAGCGGGCATCGCGGCGCTGGCATGTATCGGAGCCGGCATCGGTATCGGGATCGCCACCAGCAAGGCGGCGGAGGCTGTGGCGAGACAGCCGGAGGCAGAGGGAAAGATCACAAAGATCCTGCTTTTGGGCGGAGCGCTGGCCGAGGCAACCGCTATTTACGGTTTCGTGATCGGCGTCCTGATCATTCTCTTTATGGGGTCATAAGGCTTCTGAGGCGGAGGATCCGGATTATCATGGAAAGGAAAGGACGACAGTCATGCTGAAATTAGATATCAATCTTCTGTTTACCGTCATCAATCTTCTCATCCTGTATTTTATCGTGCAGAAGTTTCTGTTTAAGCCGGTGCAGAAGGTGTTGGACGCCAGGAAAGCGGAGATCGCCAAACAGTATGCCGATGCCAGGGAGGCTCAGGATACGGCGGAGGGGCTGAAGCAGCAGTATGAGGCATCCGCCAGGGAGCTGGACGACGGCAGGGAGCGCATCCTGGAGGAAGCCAGGGAGAAGGCCGGACAGGAGTATGACAAGATCCTGGAGGAGGCCAGGGCACAGGCGGACAAGATCCTGGAGGACGCCAGAAAGGATGCCGATGTGGAGCAGCAGCGGCGCAGACAGCAGACCCAGGAGGAGATCGCGGATCTGGTGATGACGGCCACCGCCAAGCTGGTAGCCTCCAAGCAGAACGCGGAGGCGGACCGGGCGCTCTACGATCAATTTATTGCAAAGACGGGTGAGAAAGCGTGAGTGATAAGGTGAAAAAGAAAAAGTTCATCGTTACCCTGTCCTATGTCACGCCTCCCACGGAGGAGCAGCTTGCGGGCATCCGGGAGTTTATTGACCGGAAATACGTCACGGAGGAGCGCGGCCGGGAGGACATCGTCCTGGAGACCAGGGAAGATCCCTCGCTGGGCGGCGGCTTTGTGATCCGGGCGGGAAACGAGGTTTACGACTGGAGCGTGGACGGCCGCGTGCGGCAGCTCGCGGATAAATTAAAGCAGCTTGGGAGAGAGGCCGTCACCGGCTCGGAAGGCATCATCCCCATGCTGCGGAGCACGATAGAGGAATTTGAGCTGGAGGCATCCAATCACGAGATCGGGAGCGTGGTATGGGTGGGAGACGGCATTGCCAATATCGCCGGGCTGGATCACGCCCTGTACGGGGAGATCCTGATCTTTGAGTGCGGTGTCAAGGGAATGGTGCAGGATATCCGCAGGGATACGGTGGGCTGCATCCTCTTTGGCCGGGACACGGAGATCCGGGAGGGCACCCGGGTGGCGCGCACGGGAAAGCGTGCCGGCGTTCCTGTGGGAGAGGGCTTCAAGGGCAGAGTCGTGGACGCCCTGGGAGCGCCCATCGACGGGAAGGGCCCCATCCGGGAGGAGGGCTACCGCCCGGTGGAATCGGAGGCGCCCTCCATCGTGGACCGGAAGTCGGTGAGCGTCACGATGGAGACGGGGATCCTGTCCATCGATTCCATGTTTCCCATCGGCCGGGGCCAGAGAGAGCTGATCATCGGCGACCGGCAGACGGGCAAGACGTCCATCGCCCTGGACACGATCCTGAACCAGAAGGGGAAGGATGTGATCTGCGTCTATGTGGCCATCGGTCAGAAGGCGTCCACCATCGCCAAGCTGGTGACTACCCTGAAGAAGCACAACGCCATGGACTATACCATCGTGGTGTCCGCCACGGCCAGCGATCCGGCGCCTCTGCAATACATCGCGCCCTACGCCGGCACGGCGTTCGCGGAATATTTCATGTACCGGGGGGAGGATGTGCTGATCGTGTATGACGATCTGTCCAAGCACGCGGTGGCTTACCGTGCGCTCTCCCTTCTGCTGGAGCGTTCTCCCGGCCGTGAGGCGTACCCCGGGGATGTGTTCTACTTACATTCCCGGCTGCTGGAGCGCTCTGCCCGGCTGAACGAGGAGCAGGGAGGAGGCTCCCTGACGGCGCTTCCCATCATAGAGACTCAGGCGGGGGACGTGTCCGCCTATATTCCCACCAATGTGATCTCCATCACGGACGGGCAGATCTATCTGGAGAGCGACCTGTTTTTCTCCGGCATGAGGCCCGCGGTCAACGTGGGACTTTCCGTGTCCCGTGTGGGCGGCGCGGCACAGACTAAGGCCATGAAGAAGGCGTCCGGAAGTCTGCGGATCGACCTGGCGCAGTTTCGGGAGATGGAGGTGTTCACCCAGTTTGCATCCGATTTGGACAGCACCACCAAGGAGCAGCTTAAGCACGGCCGTGTGCTGATGGAGATGCTGAAGCAGCCGCTGTGCAGACCTTTAAGTATGCCCGAGCAGGTGGTCACGCTGGTGGCCGCCGGAAGCAAAGTGATGGATGATCTTGCCCCCGGCAGCGTCAAGGACTTCCAGCAGGGGCTCCTGGACCACATGAGAAAGGAACACCCGGAGATCCTCCGGCAGCTGGAGATGACCGGGGAGCTGGACGAGATGACCCGGGACGGGATCCTGGAAGCCGCGGAGGCGTTTCGGGCACAGTACCGGGGTGAGTGACAGGAGGGCGTGACATGGCGAACATACGCGAGATACACGATCGAATGAGCAGTATCCAGGATACCATGAAGATCACCAATGCCATGTATATGATCTCCTCCACCAAGCTTCGGAGGGCCCGGAGGAACCTGGAGGAGACGGAGGAATATTTCTTTACCCTGCAGGATATGATCGGCAACATCGCCCGCAGTATGGCGGGATCCGGAAATATGTACTTTGATGTCCGGCCGGAGAAGGCGCCGGAGGATCGTGTCTGCGGGCTGATCGTGGTGACCGCGGACAAGGGGCTTGCCGGAGCGTACAACCACAATGTGCTGAAGCTGGCCCAGGAGCAGATCGCCGCCCATCGAAACTGCAAGCTCTTTTTGGTAGGCGAGGTGGGCCGGCATTATTTCGCCAGGAGGGACACCCCGGTGGCGGAGCATTTCCACTATACGGCCCAGAACCCCAGTCTGCACCGCGCCCGCGTGATCAGCGAGGTGGTCCTGGAGCAGTTTCAGAAGGGGGAGCTGGACGAGGTCTACCTGATCTACACCGGCATGAAGAACAGCGTCACCATGGAGACGTATGCCAGACGTCTGCTCCCGCTGTCCATCGAGGAGGAAAGGATGCGCGGCGGCGGGAAGCGGGAGGATTCGCTCCTGTTTCAGCCGGATGCCGAGACCGTCCTGAAAAACATTGTGCCGGACTGTGTGATGGGCTACGTGTACGGCGCGCTGGTGGAATCGTTCTGCAGCGAGCAGAATTCCAGGATGATGGCCATGGAGGCGGCCAACAAGAATGCCGCGGCCATGATCCACGATCTGTCGATCGAGTACAACCGGGTGCGCCAGGCCATGATCACACAGGAGATCACGGAGGTCATCGCGGGGGCGAAGGCCCAGAAGCGGAAAAAGAAATTGAGGACAGAAAACTCGTGAAGGTACTGCGAGGAAGGAGGTACTGAGCGTTGGATCATACAAGGGAGTTCGTCAGGGGAAGGATCGTACAGGTCATGGGGCCGGTGGTGGATGTGGTCTTTGACGGGGATACCCTTCCCTTTATCAAGGACGCGCTGGAAGTGAACTGTGAGGGAAAAAGACGGGTGATGGAGGTGGCGCAGCATATCGGCGACAACACGGTGCGCTGTATCATGCTGGCGGCCAGCGAAGGACTCTGCAAGGATATGGAGGTCATCGCCACGGGCAGGGGGATCCAGGTGCCTGTGGGGAAAAAGACGCTGGGGAGGCTCTTCAACGTGCTGGGAGAGCCGATCGACGGCGGAGAGCCGCTGGACGGGGAGAAGCACTGGGTCATCCACCGGGAGCCGCCCTCCTTTGAGGAACAGAGCCCGGTGGTGGAGATCCTGGAGACCGGGATCAAGGTCATCGATCTGCTGGCGCCCTACGCCAAGGGCGGCAAGATCGGCCTGTTCGGCGGCGCCGGCGTGGGCAAGACGGTGCTGATCCAGGAGCTGATCCGGAACATCGCCACGGAGCACGGCGGTTATTCGATCTTTACCGGCGTGGGGGAGCGTTCCCGAGAGGGGAACGACCTCTGGACGGAGATGAAGGAGTCCGGGGTGCTGGAAAAGACGGCGCTTGTGTTCGGACAGATGAACGAGCCCCCCGGAGCCCGTATGCGCGTGGCGGAGACGGGGCTGACGATGGCGGAGTACTTCCGCGACGAGGAGCGCCAGAATGTGCTGCTCTTTATCGACAATATCTTCCGGTTTGTCCAGGCCGGCAGCGAGGTGTCGGCGCTGCTCGGGCGTATGCCCTCGGCGGTAGGCTATCAGCCCACCCTGGCCACGGAGGTGGGAGAGCTGCAGGAGCGTATCGCCTCCACCAGAAAGGGGAGCGTCACCTCCGTCCAGGCGGTCTATGTGCCGGCGGATGATCTGACCGACCCCGCCCCGGCGACCACCTTTGCGCATCTGGACGCCACCACGGTGCTCTCCCGGAAGATCGTGGAGCAGGGAATCTATCCGGCGGTGGATCCGCTGGAATCCACCTCCCGCATCCTGGAGGAGGATGTGGTGGGGAAGGAGCACTATGAGACGGCCAGAGCCGTGCAGGAGGTGCTCCAGAAGTACAAGGAGCTGCAGGACATTATCGCCATCCTCGGGATGGAGGAGCTGTCCGAGGAGGACAAGATCACCGTGTACCGGGCCCGGAAGGTGCAGAGGTTTCTGTCCCAGCCCTTCCACGTGGCGGAGAACTTTACGGGGGTGCCCGGAAAGTATGTGCCGGTGAAGGAGACGATCCGGGGATTTCGGGCGATCCTGGACGGCGATATGGACGAGTATCCCGAGGGGGCGTTCTTCAATGTGGGAACCATTGACGAAGTGATCGAGAAGGCAAAGACCCTGCGGTAATCCTGCGGCAGGGAGACGGAGAGGATTCGGATGGCTGCGTTTCATTTAAAGATCTTGGCGGCGGACAACCGCTTTTATGACGGCTCCTGTCAGAGCATCATCGTGCCGGCCCAGGACGGCGAAAAGGAGATCCTGGCCCACCATGAAAATATGGTGATCGCCACGAAGGAGGGCCGGGCGCGCTTCCGGGAGGAGGCGGATGCCCCCTGGCAGTCGGTGATCGTGGGACTGGGGTTTGTGCACATCGCGGACAACTGCGTGACCATGCTGGTGGATACGGCGGAGCGGCCGGAGGATATCGACCGGGTCCGCGCCCAGAGAGCGCTGGAGAGGGCCAGGGAGCAGCTCCGTCAGAAGCAGAGCATCCAGGAATTCCACGTTTCCCAGGCTTCTATGGCGCGAGCGCTGGTCCGCCTGAAGGAGGGCGGGAAGTACGAGGAGCGCTGAGCGGCGGAAGCTCCGCGTTTTCGGAAGGGAGATCGCGATGGACCTATCACAGAATGGGGCGGTGGCGCACAGGGGACTTTCCCGAAGGAAGCTTCCCTCCTGCGCGGCGCTTTTGGTGTGCCCCGTCATCACGTTTTATCTATTTGACCTTTATACCCACAATCCGTTTACTTCCATGAATTTTAAGACGCAGCTTTTGAACATCGTATTCTATGTGATCTCAGAACTGCTCTTTTTTGGTGTCTTTCGATCCATGCGCCTGGCGCTGATGCTGCAGAGCGGGCTCTTTATGATCGTGGGCCTGGTCAATTACTATGTGCTGCATTTCCGTTCCGCTCCCATTATGCCCTGGGATCTCTACTCCGTGCAGACGGCGGCGGGGGTGGCGGACAACTATGACTATCGCCTGGAGGGCGGGGCGGCGGCCGTCCTGGCGGCCTTTGTCGTGCTGTTGGTGGTGGAGAGCCGTTTTACCATGAAGGCGCCGGCCGGGAAGCGGAGGAGAGGAGCGATCATCCTGCTCTCCGCGGCGCTCCTCTGGGGTTACACCGGGCTGGTGCAGAACGATCGGTTCGTGCTGGAATTCGGCCTGTATGACAAGCTCTTTACCCCCACGGTGATGAACCGGAGGGACGGCAATATCGTGGCGTTTTTGATGGAGATGGAGTATCTGGATGTGGAGGTGCCGTCCGGGTATTCGGCGGAGGAGACCGGGGAAGCCTACCGGCAGCTTGCGTCCGGAAGTGGGGAGGACTCCCCGGTAGGCAGGACGTATGCGGAGGCCCTGGCGGATCCGGACAGCATGGAGCGGCCCAATATCCTGGTCGTCATGGACGAGGCGTTTTCCGATCTGTCCGTGCTGGGAGACGTGGCCGCCAGCGAGGATTACATGCCCTTCCTGCACCGGCTCCAGGAGGGCTGTGACAACACGGTCACGGGCTTCTTGGATGTATCCGTCCTGGGCGGGAATACGGCCAACACGGAGTTTGAGTTTTTGACCGGCGGGACGATGGCTTTCCTTCCCCAGGGGAGCGTGGCCTACCAGCAGTACATAAAGCGGGAGATGCCTTCCCTGGCCTCCTATCTGGGAGGACTGGGCTACCAGACGGTGGCGGTGCACCCCTATGATCCGGACGGCTGGGACCGCAGCCAGGTCTATCCGCTGTTTGGGTTCGACCGCTTTCTCTCCAGACAGGATTTCCGGGGGGCGGAAAAGATCCGCAAGTATGTCTCTGACGCCGCGTGCTTTGAAAAGCTTAAGGAGCTGTACCAGGAGAAGGAGCCCGGCAGACCGCTCTTTGTGTTCAATGTCACCATGCAGAACCACAGCGGATACGAGGACACCTATCCGAACTTTACGCCGGGGATCTCTGTGGAGGGGACGAGCTCCCGGTCCCTTCCCATGTATCTGTCCCTGCTGCGGGAGACGGACGCGGCACTGGAGGATCTGATCGCCTATTTTGCGGAGGCGGAGGAGGACACCATGATCGTGTTCTTCGGGGACCATCAGCCCACCGCCTATGTGAGCAATCCCGTCCTGAAAAGGAGCGGGGTCGATCCAAATGCCCTGACGGAGGAGGAAAACCTGCTGCGGTACAAGGTGCCTTATCTGATCTGGGCCAACTTTGACATCGCGGAAAGGACTGGACAGGAGTCCAGCGTCAACTACCTGATGCTGGACGTGCTGCAGGACTGCGGCCTACCCCTCCCGCCCCTTCAGCAGGTGCTCTGCGGCCTGCGGGAACGCTATCCCGTGGTCAGCGGTATGCAGATCCGGGACGCGGACGGTAGGTATTGGAAGCAGGAGGACTGCGGGGACGCGCTGGAGGAATACCGGCGGATGCAGTATTATCTTTTGTTTGACTATGACGGACAAGAAGCAGGGCAGGGCGGTAACGGATGAACAGTGAGAGCAAACAGCACAGATGGCCGGCGGAGGACACCAGGCAGAGGGCGGCGCTGATCCTGTCCTTTGTGCTCCCCGTGATGATCGCAGTTTCTATCTTTGTGGCAAGAGGCATTTACCCGTTTGGTGACCGGAGTTTTCTCTACTCCGACATGTACCATCAGTATATGCCTTTTTTTCGTGAGTTCCTGCGTCTGGTAAAGTCGGGAGCGGGGATAGATTACTCCTGGAACGTGGGGCTTGGCTCCAACTTCCTGGCGCTCTATGTGTACTATCTGGCAAGCCCCCTCCACTGGCTGGCCTTTCTGGTGCCGGAGTCCCACCTGATGGAATTTATGAGCTATCTGGTGATCGTCAAGATCGGTCTTTGCGGGTGGTCGTCCTTTTTTTATCTGCAGAGGCATTATGAGACGAAGGACGGGGCGGTGCTCTTTTTTTCCAGCTTCTACGCGCTGTCCGGCTTCATGGCCGCGTACAACTGGAATATCATGTGGCTGGACTGTGTGATCCTCCTGCCGCTGATCCTGCTCGGCCTGGAGAAGCTGGTGAAGGAGGGGCGCTGTGCCCTCTACTGCCTGACGCTGGCCCTCTCCATCCTGACCAACTATTACCTCTCCATTATGATCTGCATCTTTCTGGTGCTGTATTTTGTGGTGCTTTTGGCCACGGAGAAGCGGAGCGTCCGGATCGTGGTGGATTTCGCGCTGTATTCCCTGCTGGCCGGCGGCCTGGCGGCGGTGCTTTTGATCCCGGAGCTGACGGCGATCCTGGCCACGGATTTCGGGGCGGTGGATTTCCCGGACACCTTTGTCTCCTATTTCCCGATCCTGGATGAGCTGGCGCGGCACTGTCTGGCGGTGACCACCGAGCGGGGGCTGGAGCACTGGCCCAACATCTACTGCGGCGCGGCGGTGTTTCTGCTGGTGCCCCTGTATGTGATGAACGAGAACATTCCCGCCCGGAAACGGTTCTGCCACCTGGCGCTGGCCGGGGTCTTTCTGTTCAGCTTTGCCGCCAACATGGCGGATCTGGTGTGGCATGGCATGAACTATCCGGATTCCCTTCCGGCGCGGCAGTCGTTTCTCTATATTCTGCTGGTGCTCAGTATGTGCTATGACGCGTATCGGAACGCGGACCGGGTCCCGGCGCGCTCGATCCTGTACGGCTATCTGGCGGCGGCGGTGTTTCTGCTCTCCTGCGAGCATTTCGTGCAGAGCGAGGATTTTGATCCGGGGATCGAGCTTCTGACCCTGCTTTTTGTGACGGTGTACGCGGTGCTCCTCTACCTGCACCGCACCAGGAAGGGGGCGGCGGCCGCAAACCTCCTGGGAGCGGTGACGCTGATAGCGGTGGTCACGGAGCTGTCCGTCAACTCCTACAACACCAGCTTCGGGACCACCAACCGCTCCGCTTATCTGGGGGAGCTGGAGGACTACCGGGCCCTGTATGCTTACACGCAAGAGCGGGAGGAGGGCTTTTACCGGGTGGAGAAATTTACCCGAAAGACCAAGAACGACGGGACGCTGGCCGGTTATCCCACGGCCTCCCTCTTTTCCTCCACCATGAACTCCGACGTCATGGATCTGTACACGCTCCTGGGGATGCGGCACAGCAAGGTGTACTATAGCTTCGACGGGGCCACCGCGTTTACGGCGGCGCTTTTGAATGTGCATTACCTGTTTGGGGATTCAGATCAATATGAGAACGAGCTCTTCCCCCTGTTACAAAAGAGCGGGAACGTCTGCCTGTATGAGAACAGCCGGACGCTTCCCTTCGGCTATGTGGCCCCGGCGGGCTATGATCTGCCCCGGGAGGGGCGGGCGAATCCCATTTCGCTGCAGAACGGGATGGTGCGCGCCCTGGGGATCCAGGAGCCGCTGTTTGTCAGAAACGCGGATGAGAACGTGGGGGACAATGTGCAGGTTACGGCGGAGCAGGACGGCATCTATTACGGCGTGGTGGCTTCCGCCGGGACGAAGGAGATCGAGCTGGTGGGCGGGGAGCTGGAGACGGAGAGCTACGGCGACCTGAAGAACAAGAGCATCCTCTATCTGGGCCATCTGATGAAAGGGGACAAGATCACGCTGCGAAACGGGGATGAGGACGACGAGACGCCCCGGATCTCCGTGGACGTCTACCGCATGGATCTGGAGGTGCTGGACCGGGCGCTGCAGCTATTGTCCGCGAGCCATCTGGAGCATGTGGCGGTGGAAGAGGGAGCGGTGAGCGGCGATATCACCCTGCGGGAGGCCGGGCGCCTGATCCTGTCGATCCCCTGGGAAAAGGGCTGGACGGTGTCTGTGGACGGGCAGGAGACGGAAGGAGCCCTCTTCGGGGACACGCTGATCGCGCTGGACCTGGAGCCCGGAACCCACCGTGTGGAGCTGCGCAACGTGCCGGCCGGGAAATGGCCGGGGCTGTGGATCAGTCTGGGAAGCGTCTGCCTGTTTGGGGCGCTGATGCTCTGTCATAAAAAAGAAAAAAGCGGGAAAGGATATGGGAGAGATGCGAGAAAAAAAGGAGAGCAGAGAGAAAAGGGAGAGCAGGATCCTGCGGAATAAATATTATCTTTATCTGACGGAATTTTTTGCGGGGATGTCGGTTATGGCGGTGGAGCTGGGGGCCAGCAGACTGCTGGCCCCGTATTTCAGCTCCTCCCAGATCGTCTGGACCATTATCATCGGCACCATTATGATCGCCATGGCGCTGGGAAATGTCTACGGCGGCCGGGCCGCGGACCGGGATCCGAATCCGGGACGGCTCTATGGGCGGATCCTGATCGCGGCGGTCTGGATCGCGGCCATCCCGGTGGTGGGAAAATACGTCATCATCGGGATCTCCGCCCTTCTGATCTTTCGCGTCAGCAGCAATTTCCTGATCTGGGCGGCCTTCGCGGCCTGTATGGTGATCTTTGTGTTCCCCCTGTTCCTGCTGGGGACGGTGACGCCGTCCCTGGTAAAGTACGCCACGGACAGCCTGGAGGACAACGGGAAAACGGTGGGGACTTTGGGGGCCTTCAACACCGTGGGGAGCATTTTGGGGACGTTTCTCCCCACCTTCGTGACGATCCCGGCGGTGGGGACCTCCGTCACCTTCCTGTTGTTCGCCGGGGTCCTGTTTGCGCTGGCCGCGGTCTACTTTGCAGACATCCGGGCCGGCGGGAAGCGGGTGGCCGCAGGGGGGGCCCTACTGGTTCTCTGCATCCTTTTGGGGCACGACGGCAGCTTTGCCTTCTGGGAGAAGGATCTGGCCTACGAGGGGGAATCCGTCTACAATTACCTGCAGGTGCGGGAGGATGAGGAGGACGTTATCCTTTCCACCAACGTGCTCTTCGGCGTGCAGTCCATCCGGAAAAAGGACGGGGCGCTGACGGGGATGTATTACGACTATGCCCTGGCGGCCCCCTTTATGGCGGGAGTGAACGAGAAGGAGGGGCTTAAGGTGCTGATCCTCGGGATGGGCACCGGGACCTTCGCCACCCAGTGCGGGCGATACTTTGACAATCTGACCATGGAGGGCGTGGAGATCGACCAGCGGATCACCGATCTGGCCAGACAGTACTTTGAGCTGCCCCCGGATGTGCAGGTGACCACCTATGACGGGCGCGCCTATCTGAACGCGGTGGATGGGATCTACGATGTGATCCTGGTGGACGCCTACCAGGATATCACCATCCCCTTCCAGATGTCCTCCGTGGAATTTTTTGAACTGGTGCGGCGGCACCTGAGCGGGGACGGCGTCCTGGCGGTCAATATGAACATGCGGGGAAGCGGGGAGGGAACGATCAACCAGTATCTTGCGGACACCATCGCGCAGGTCTTTGACCGGGTGTACACCGTGGATGTGCCGGGCTCCACCAACCGGGAGCTTTTCGCCGGAAATGCGGGGGACCTCCCGGAACGGCTGGCGCGCAACGCGCGGCTGGAGCGGGATGAGGAGCTGGCGGCGCTGATGGAGCAGGTGGGCGGCGGCCTTTCGGCTTATGTCCCCGGGGATTACTGCCTGACGGACGACAAGGCGCCGGTGGAGCTTTTGGGGATGCGGGTGATCGACGAGCTGATCCGCGGCGAGGTGCAGTATTACAGAGGGATCTACGAGGAGCAGGGAGTGCGGGGGATTTTGGAGAATTTTTAAATGGACTTTGGCAAACTTTTCGTGTATACTGGATATGAGCGCGAGAAGAACAAATTTTACAAAAAATATAGGAAAAAGTTAGAAAATTTATTGGAAAATTACCAATGGTATGATATAATCAAAGATATCCATCGGCGGATTGCGTGCCCCAGGGCAGGAGGCCGCCGGAGAAAGAGAGGTGCAAGGTGGAACTTAGAACAGCAGTATCACCAAGGGATGTGAAGCACTATACCACGGAGCGCCTGAGAGAGGAGTTTTTGATTCAGAATCTCTTCGTCCCGGGCGAGATCAAGATGGTGTACAGCCACATCGACAGAATCATTACGGGCGCGGCGGTGCCCACAGGGCCGATCCGGCTGACCGCAGGAGACGAGCTTCGGGCAGAGTATTTCTGCCAGAGAAGGGAGCTTGGCGTGATCAATATCGGCGGCGCCGGCACGATCACCGTTGACGGCAAGGTCAATCCGGTGGGCTACAAGGAAGCGATGTACATCGGCATGGGATCTCGGGAGATCGTCTTTGACAGCGTGGACGCTTCCAACCCCGCGAAGTTTTATCTAAATTCCGCCCCCGCACACACGACGTACCCCACAGTCGTCATCAAGCCCGAGGGAACGCCCGAGCCGGGTGTGGTCATCGTGAAGGATGAGAACAAGGTGGAGCTCGGATCGCTGGAGGACGCGAACCACAGGGTCATCTGCAAATATATCCTCCCCGGACAGGTGGAGAGCTGCCAGCTGGAGATGGGAATGACCAGGCTGGAGCCGGGCAGCGTTTGGAACACGATGCCCTGTCACACGCACGACCGGCGCATGGAGGTATACCTCTATTTCGATATCCCGGAGGACGCGTTCGTGATGCACTTTATGGGAGAGCCCGACGAGACGCGCCACATTGTGATGCACAACGAGGAGGCCGTCATCTCCCCCAGCTGGTCCATCCACTCCGGATGCGGTTCCAGGGCCTACACCTTTATCTGGGGCATGGTCGGCGAGAACCAGGACTTTGACGATATGGACGGCGTGGACAACCGGGATCTGAAATAACGGCGGATCCCGTCAGGAAAAGGAGAATACAAATATGTCAGAATTTACGAACTTCTCCCTGAAGGGAAAAGTGGCTCTGGTCACCGGAGCCTCCTATGGCATCGGCTTTGCCATCGCGTCGGCCTACGCGGAGTGCGGCGCGGTCATCTGCTTCAACGATATCAACCAGGAGCTGGTGGATAAGGGGATGGCGGCCTACACCGAGAAGGGCATCCAGGCCCACGGCTACGTGTGCGACGTGACCGACGAGGAAGCGGTGAACGCCTTGGTAGCGCAGATCGAGCGGGAGGTGGGCGTGATCGATATCCTGGTCAACAATGCCGGTATCATCAAGCGCATCCCCATGACCGAGATGACGGCGGAGCAGTTCCGTCAGGTGGTGGATGTGGATCTGAACGCGCCGTTTATCGTTTCCAAGGCGGTGATCCCCTCCATGATCAAGAAGGGCCACGGAAAGATCATCAACATCTGCTCCATGATGTCCGAGCTTGGCCGTGAGACGGTGTCCGCTTACGCGGCCGCAAAGGGCGGCCTGAAGATGCTCACCCGGAACATCTGCTCCGAGTACGGCCAGTATAATATTCAGTGCAACGGCCTTGGGCCCGGCTATATTGAGACGCCGCAGACGGCGCCTCTGCGCGAGATCCAGCCGGACGGGAGCAAGCATCCCTTCGACCAGTTTATCTGCGCCAAGACCCCTGCAAACAGGTGGCTGAAGCCGGAGGAGCTGACCGGCCCCGCCGTGTTCCTGGCCTCCGAGGCATCGAACGCGGTGAATGGACATATCCTTTATGTGGACGGCGGTATCCTGGCCTACATCGGGAAGCAGCCCGGCTGAGCCCGGCGGGTCCGGAGAGAAAATGACAGGTAAAGAGAGGCATAAGAATGAAGATTGCTTTGATCAATGAGAATAGTCAGGCGGCTAAGAATGAACTGATCTTTGAGACGCTGAAGAAAGCGGCGGCGCCCTATGGCCATGAGGTCTTTAACTATGGCATGTGCGGCGCGGAGGATCCCCATTCCTTAACCTATGTGCAGAACGGTATCCTCGCGGCAGTACTGCTCAATTCCGGCGCGGCGGATTTCGTGGTGACCGGGTGCGGTACGGGCGAGGGCGCGATGCTGGCGTGCAACGCCTTCCCCAGGGTGCTGTGCGGACACATTGAGTCCCCGCTGGACGCCTATCTGTTCACCCAGGTGAACGACGGCAACTGCGTGGCGCTCCCCTTCGCCGAGAACTTCGGCTGGGGCGGCGAACTGAATCTGCAGTATATCTTCGAGAAGCTGTTCTGCGCGCCCGGAGGCGGCGGATATCCGCCCGAGCGGGTGGAGCCCGAACAGCGCAATAAGAAGATCCTGGATCAGGTAAAGGAGATCACCCACACCGATATGGTCACCATCCTGCAGAAGCTGGATGCGGATCTGGTAAAGGGCGCTTTGTCCGGCGCGAAGTTTCAGGAGTATTTCTTCGCCAACTGCAGGGATGACAAGCTTGCAGCCTGTGTGAAGGAGATTCTGGCCTAACTATTAACTAAATTTATCGCCACAAGATGATGGCAGAAATGAGGGAAAAATGAACGCAGTATTAGAGAAAATCAGCAAGATCGGCATTGTTCCGGTGGTAAAGATCGACCGGGAGGAGGACGCGCTTCCTCTGGCTAAGGCACTCTGCGCGGGCGGACTTCCCTGTGCGGAGGTAACCTTCCGCACCAGTGCGGCAGCCGGTGCGATCAAGATTATGACGGAGAACTTCCCGGAGATGTGCGTGGGCGCTGGAACGGTCCTGAACGCGGAGCAGGTGGACGCATCCATCGCAGCGGGCGCAAAGTTTATCGTCAGCCCCGGCCTGAATCCCAGGACCGTGAAGTATTGTATCGAGAAGAACATCCCGATCACTCCCGGCACCTCCAGCCCCAGCGACATCGAGCAGGCAATCGAGCTCGGCCTGGAAGTGGTGAAGTTCTTCCCTGCGGAGCAGTCCGGCGGGCTTGCAAAGATCAAGGCCATGGCAGCTCCCTATGTGAACATGAAGTTCATGCCCACCGGCGGCGTCAATGCAAAGAACCTCACCTCCTATCTGGATTTCCCGAAGATCATCGCGTGCGGCGGTTCCTGGATGGTTCCCGGCGACCTGATCAATGCCGGAGAGTGGGATAAGATCGAGCAGCTGACCAGAGAGGCGGTTCAGACCATGCTTGGATTTGAGCTGGCTCATGTGGGTGTGAATGCCGCAAACGAGGACGAGGCAGTCAAGGCTGCGGAGCGTTTCGGCTACATCTTCGGTATGCCCGCCAAGAACGGCAACAGCTCCGTATTTGCCGGCGGCGCGCTGGAGTGCATGAAGAGCCCTTACCTTGGAAAGAACGGCCATATCGCTGTGCGTACCAACTACATCGAGAGAGCTGTCAACTACCTGAGCACCGTTCTTAATGTGGAGTTTGACGAGTCCACCGCAAAGCGGGATGCCAAGGGCGGCTTAAAGGCCATCTACCTGAAGGAGGAGATCGGCGGCTTCGCGGTACATCTTGTTCAGAAGTAAGCGGTCAGACAGCCGTAAAGGCGGCAGGAAGAACAGCAATAAAGGCAGTAATAAAGGCAGTAATAAAGGCAGCAATAAAAAATACATATAAAGAAAGGAATCATTACAATGGCAAAAGTTATTACCATGGGTGAGATCATGCTGAGACTGTCCACCCCCAACAACGAGAAGTTCATCCAGGCAGACGAGTTCGACATCAACTACGGCGGCGGTGAGGCAAACGTAGCGGTTTCCCTTGCCAACTATGGACACGACGCTGAGTTTGTGACCGCAGTTCCGGACAACGAGATCGGTGAGTGCGCGGTTGCCGCTCTGAGAAAGTACGGCGTTGAGACCAAGCATATCGCAAGGACCGGGGAGAGACTTGGCATCTACTATCTGGAGAGCGGCTGCTCCATGAGACCCTCCAAGGTGGTTTACGACCGTGCGCACTCCTCCATCTCCACCGCTACCGAGGCAGATTTCAACTTTGACGAGATCTTTGAGGGCGCTGACTGGTTCCACTTTACCGGCATCACTCCCGCTGTATCTGATTCCGCAGCCGTTTTGACCGAGAAAGCCCTGATCGCCGCAAAGAAGCACGGCGTTAAGGTTTCCGTAGACTTAAACTTCCGCAAGAAGCTGTGGTCCTCCGAGAAGGCCCAGAAGGTTATGAAGAACCTGATGCAGTATGTGGATGTCTGCATCGGAAACGAGGAGGACGCAGAGCTGGTGCTTGGCTACAAGCCCGGCAACACCGACGTTACCAGCGGCGAGCTGGAGCTGGCAGGCTACAAGTCCATCTTCGAGCAGATGGTTGCAGACTATAATTTTGAGTACTGCATCTCCTCTCTGCGCGTGAGCCACTCCGCATCCGACAACGGCTGGTCCGCATGTATCTATTCCAGAGACACCAAGGAGTTTTATCACTCCAAGGAGTACAGCATCCATCCCATCGTTGACCGTGTGGGCGGCGGCGACTCCTTTGCCGGCGGCGTGATCTGCGGCCTGGTAGACGGCAAGGACTTCAAGGCGGCTCTCGAGTACGGCGTAGCGGCATCCGCTCTGAAGCACACCATTCCCGGAGACTTCAACCTGGTTTCCCGGAAAGAGGTTGAGACGCTGGCTGGCGGCGACGCTTCCGGACGTGTACAGAGATAATCTGTTTCCAGCGGCGTGACGCCGAAGGGAAGATCAAACGAACGCAAAAAAATTGCCACATCGATCTTGATGTGGCAATTTTTTTGTATGTTTGCTGGTTCGTTCAGCTCTCCCATTCCTGCATGATCTGTTCGCAGGTGTCGCCGTCTATCTCGTTGACGGCCTCCTTTAACCGGGCAAAGAGCTCGTCGTAGGGCGGATCGTAGCGGTATCGGTTCATCTCCCGCATCCTGGCGAAGCAGGAGAGGAGGAGCTCCCGGGAGATATTTTCCTTCTCCCCGGAATCGGTTTCCTCCTCCTGGAAGTAGGAGGCGAGTGTCTCCGTGTAGGCGCGGTACTGCTCCAGCAGGGCGCCTGTATTTTTGCGTATAAAATCCGTGTCCCGGGCATTTCCGGCCTTTTCCAGAGCAGCCGCCTTGTTGGAGAGGGTGTTTGCGCCGATCTGCCGGGAGCTGCTCTTGAGCGCGTGCACCTCGATGGTGTAGTTGGCCCAGTCCTCCGCCTCCAGGAAGGCCTGGATGGAGTTGGCCTTCTTTTCGATGGCGTGATAGTAGTCCTTCAGGACGGTCCAGAACAGCGCCTCGCTTCCCAGCAGGTGGATAGCGGAGTGAGTGTCCAGATCCGCCACCTCGATATTCAGATGAGAAGCGTCCTCGTGGGAAAAGACGGGGCCGTTCACCTTTTTGATCTTCTCCACCGGGAGCCATTTCTTGACCTTGGAGATCAGCATCTGCAGCTCGATGGGCTTGGGAATGAAGTCGTTCATCCCCTCCTTCAGGAACATCTCTTTGGTGCCGTCCACCGCGTTGGCGGTCAGGGCGATGATGGGGACATCGTTGTACTCCTCGTGGAAACGCCGGATAATATGGGTGGTCTCCACGCCGTCCAGCTCCGGCATCATATGATCCATAAAGACGATGTCGTAGTGCTCCACGGAAATCTTGGCGATGGCGTCCTTGCCGCTCAGGGCGGTGTCGATGCGCATCTGGAGCGGCGTCAAAAGCCCTTCCGCCACCGTCAGATTGACCGCGTTGTCGTCCACGATCAGCACCTCCGCCTTGGGGGCGATAAAGTCAAAATCCTCCTCCTTCTCGTCGGAAGCGTTGGAGAAATGGATCAGCTCCTTGTTGAGCAGCATGGCAAGGTTCATGGTGTAGAGCGGTTTTTTCACCGGAATGATATTGGTGATATCGTACTTGGTGCCGTCGTCGTAAGGGGTCAGAAGCACCACGGTGATGTCGGGATGCTCCAGCGCGTAGTCCTCCGGGTGAAAGCCGGACATATTCTGCTCCAGGAAGAGATAGCGGGTGGCCTTGGTCCGGATCAGGGTGACCTCCTCGGGGGAGGGCAGCGTCTGGAAGGGGACGCCCAGCACCTTGGCTGAATGCTCCAGAGACGCCTTGATATAAGGGTTCTGGATGCAGGAAAAGATCATGCTCTCCTCCGGCTTTGCCACCTGGATGCTGGGAATGGGGTTGATCACCTTCTGAGGAAGGGAGAAGGAAAAGGTGCTTCCCTTCTCGTACTCGCTCTCCACATGGATGGAGCCGTTCATCAGGGTGAGAAGCTGCTTGGAGATGGCCAGCCCCAGCCCGGTGCCCTCGATGTTGCGGTTGCGCTTGCTGTCCAGCTGCTGGAAGGATTGGAACAGCTTATCCATGTCCTCCGGCTTGATCCCGATGCCCGTGTCCTCCACGGCCACGTTGAGCATGATCTCGTCCCCTTCGGCGGGGGCGGAATGGATATGTATGACGATCTGGCCCTCCCGGGTGAATTTCACCGCGTTGTTGGCCAGATTGATCAGAATCTGCTTGATGCGGATATTGTCCCCCAGGAGTGTGCGGGGCAGACTGGGAGAGATATCCATGATGAGCTCCACGTCCTTATCCTTCAGGCGGGTGGTCAGGATATTGACCACATCGTTGATCATGGACAGCAGCTCGTACTCCACCACGTTGATGTCCATCTTGCCGGACTCGATCTTGGAGAAATCCAGAATGTCGTTGATAATGGTGAGCAGCGCCCGGCCGGAGGTTTTGATCTGGCCGATGTACTCCCTGGCCTGGGGCGGCAGATCCTCCCGCAGCGCCATATCGGCCATGCCGATCACGGCGTTCATGGGCGTGCGGATCTCATGGCTCATGTTGGCCAGAAAATCGGATTTCATGGAGGCGGCGTGCTGCAGCTCCGCGTTTGCCTGGATCGCCAGATATTTGCCGTATGCCATGTCGGACAGGATGCTGGCGATGGAAAAGAGAAACTCGGAGGAGCGGTCGATATCCGATTCCTTCCGGATCGGGAGCCTCTGGGCGGCCTCCCAGTATTCCTCCGGATCCAGGCCCAGATCCTCGGCCAGCTTGCAGATCACCTCGTACTCCGGGGCCTTGTGCAGGATCTGCCCGCCAATGAAACAGCCGACCAGGTGGTCGCCCGTCATAATGGGAGCGGCGAAATCCACCAGCCCGGCATGGCAGTAATATGTGGTAGGCCGTCTCTGGTAGAGGGTGATGACAGCGCCCTGCCGGTCACATTCCTCGCAGCGTTTGCATCCCAGAGAGGACTTGCGCGTGTATTTCATGCAGAAATCCGTAAAATTGGATCCCTGGGTCACCGATTTGCCCTCGGCGTCCGTGGTCACCGCGGCGATCCCCGTGAGCTGAGAGAAGGAATTCTGTATCTTCTGCAGGGTCTCCACGTCGATCAGGTCAGTCAAATAAAGTTCTTCACTCATGGGGGCAGTCTCCTTTATCCTGATTTACCCGTCCGATCCGGGCAGGGAGATGCCGATGCTATTTCTGGTTCAGCGTCTCCTCGATGATGTTGAACAGCTTATCCCGGTCGATGGGCTTGAGCAGATAGCCCTGCGGCTTCAGCGACAGGGCCTTCCTGATCTTATCCCGCTCCGTGACACCGGTGAGGAATACGACGGGAAGATCCTTGGTCTCCTCGTTGGCGCGCAGCTTTTCCAGCACATCGGCGCCGTTCTCCACCGGCATCTCGTAGTCCAGAAGGATCAGGTCCGTGGTCTTGTTTTCCAGGAACTTCATGGCTACCTTGCCGTTGATGGCGGTGGCGATATCGTAGGATTTGTGCAGCTGCTCCTTGATCATCTTGAGCATCATGGGATCGTCGTCCACCACCAGGATGTGCTTCCGGCGGGAAGCCTCCTTGGCCTTTTCCTCCTCGGCGGCAGTGAGAGTGGCCTGAACCTCCGCCAGGAAGGCGTCCTCCTTCTCCTTTTGCTTCCGGCCCGCCAGGAAGGTGGTGATCCGTTCCTCTATGCCGATGGTGGAGATGGGCCTGGTGAGGACCAGATCCGCCACATTGTTGGTGGAGCGCAGGAATTCGTTGCAGTCCTCCTCGGAGCCGATGATGACGACGGGGATCCCTTCCTTGGCCAGCTTGGTCTTGACGGTGGCGATCCGGGTAATGTGATCGTTGGTCTCCTGGTTTAAGCAGTAGACGAGCACATCCGGCTTGAAATATCGGATGTGGCTCACGATGTCATCGTAGCGTATGGATGTGGTGAGCGATTCAAAATTGTCCACCATCTGTGAAAAGAAGTCGTCGATAACGGTCTTGTTCCTTCCGGTCAGAAGAACCTTATAAATCATAAGTGATGCCTCCTGTCATGCGGTTTCCCATTATTTATTCTCGGGGATCGTGCTCTCCGCCACATCACCGGTGTTGCGGATCACGTCGCGCAGGTCAGCCAGCGCGGAAGAGAAGCGGCCAAACGCGTCGAGCGCCTCGGAAAATGCCTGCATCGCCGCCTCGCGGTTGTCGTCCTCCTTGGCGTACCAGGAGTCGCAGGCGTGCTTGTGGATGTCCAGATGGGCCTGGATGGCGGCCTTGTAGGGAGCCGACTCGGTGATGGCCCGGTCGGTCTGCCTGGCCAGCCATTTGCCAAACTTGCAGCTCTCAGGATTGTTCAGCTGGGTGATCTTCAAATGTTCAAATTCCACAATGTTATTGTAGAGACGCCAGGTCAGCGTCAGGTGGTCGATCTCAAACACGGTCAGCCAGTCCAGATTGGTCAGGTTGGAGTTGTGCTTGGCCATGTCGTTTCTCGCGTTGTCCACGTCACGGGAAATGTGGTACATGTGGACGCCGGTATCCATGCAGTTCTGATACAGCGTGTTGAAGCTCTTGGAGATATTGTCCACGCTGGACACAAAGTACTGGGTCAGAGCGGACTGCGTGTTTACCTCCTTGTAGATGCCGTCGATCTCCTCGCCGATGGAGGCCAGCTGACGGTTCATCAGCTGCATACTCTGCACCGAGGAGTGGACGCTCTGGTTGCCCGTGTCGAGGCTGCGGGTGGTTTCGCTGATGGCGTCGGAGATAACCGCGATCTCATTGGTCAAGTCGGACACGTATTGGTTTACATTGTCGGCGCAGGAGGTGGTGCTGGAAGAGAGCTGGCTCATCTGCTGTGCCACCACGCCGAAGCCGCGGCCGGATTCCCCGGCTCTGGCGGCCTCGATGGAGGCGTTCAGGGCCAGAAGGCTGCTCTCCTCGGCCAGGGAACGGACCGTGTCGATGATCTCGTTGATCTTCTCCGTCTTTTCCTTGAAGGCGACGATCTGTTTGTTGATGTCGCTGATCTGCAGGGAAGAGTTGTTGATGATCTGCAGACTGTTGTTCATGCTGTCGGTGCAGGTGTTGGAGGTCCCGGTCAGCTCCAGGGAGCTGTCCTGGATCCTCTTGGCGGTCTGCTGGATGGTCAGGATGGAATCGCCCAGCTCCTGGCTGGAATCGCGCATGGTGCCGATGGTCTTGGTCTGGGAGGTCACCTCCTCCAGCATATCCTTCATCACCGCGCCGTTGGCGATCCGGCTCATGGCCTTGTTCATTTTCATCACAAAACCGTTGTTGATGTCCAGGATGGACGCCAGCATATGGTTGTACGTTTCGGCAAGGGCGCCGTCGTGGAACCGGGAGAGATCCACAAAGGCGAATTCGCCGCTGCTCACCTTCTCCATGCTTTCCTTTAAAAGAGCGATGTCCTCCGCGAGGGGATTGATTTTGGGTTTCTTCTGTAGCATATGAATCCTCCTGAATCCTAAATTAAATACCGTTTCTTACCGTTCGCAGCATGATCCGCATGACTTGCCTTTGGCTGCTGTAATTCTGCTGTAGTTCATTTTATTATAGCATGATTTGAAGCGATTGACTATCCATTTCTGCAAAAAAAGCAGCTTATTTACGAAAATGGAAAAATGTGCTACCATAAACGGGAGTAGAAAAAGAGTGGAGCGCCTACAGGGCGCACGGGAGATTTCATGGAAATAACATACTTTATCGCTTTTTTTAATCTGATCGGAACGGTGGCCTTTGCCCTGTCGGGAGCCATGACGGCGATCAAGAAGGATATGGACGCCCTGGGCGTCATTATTTTGGGCGTGGTGACGGCGGTGGGCGGAGGGATCCTCCGGGACATCGTGCTGGGGGAGAAGCCGCCCCAGGCCCTTCGGGATCCGCGCTATGCCTTCTGTGCCTTTGTGGTGTCCGTGTTTATTTTTCTCGTCCTCTATTTTCATGTGCGGGGCTACCGCCGGATCTCCAGCGCCCTCTTTCAGCAGATCCTGATGGCGGCGGACACGCTGGGGCTGGCGGTCTTTACCGTGGTGGGAGTGCGCGCCGTCTGCGGGAACAGGAGCGAGTGGAATTACTTCCTGCCCATCTTTCTGGGAACCATCACCGGCGTGGGAGGAGGGCTTTTGCGGGATATCCTGGCGGGCGACCGCCCGTATATCTTTGTGAAGCATGTCTATGCCTGTGCGTCGATCGCGGGGGCTTTTGTCTGCACGTTTCTCTGGAGGAGGGTGGAGGAGCGGTGGGCGATGCTCCTGGGAGCGCTCTGTGTGATCCTGATCCGGCTGCTGGCCATCCATTTTCGATGGAACCTTCCCAAGATACGCGACGGCGAGAGTCTGATTGACAATTAGGGCGGGATTCGCTATAATGAAGATGTTATTTGCTGGCAAGGGCGCGCGGGGGAGAGGCTGCGCGCTTTTTGGATTCACAGGGAGATCACACAGGAGGGAAAGGATATGGACAGAGCGGAGATCTTGGCGCGGGCAGGAGAGCTGCAGCCGCATCTGGCCGGGATCCGGCATGATCTGCACAGACATCCGGAGCTTGGCTTCGACCTGCAGTACACAAAGGAGCGGGTAAAACAGGAGCTGGAGGAGATCGGCTATCGGCCAAAGGAGTGCGGCAGGTGCGGGCTGGTGGCCCTGGCGGGCGGCAAAAAGCCCGGAAAGACGATCCTTCTGCGGGGGGATATGGACGCGCTCCCCGTCAGCGAGGAGGCGCAGGTGGACTACGCCAGCGAGTACGAGGGCAGGATGCACGGCTGCGGCCACGATATGCACACCACCATGCTGCTGGGCGCGGCCCGCATTTTGAAGGAGCATGAGGACGAGCTCTCCGGGACGGTAAAGCTGGTCTTTCAGCCGGCGGAGGAGATCTTCCAGGGATCGGAGGATATGATCGCGTCCGGCGTCCTGAAGGATCCGGATGTGGACGCGGCGGTGATGCTCCATGTGGTGGCGGGGATGCCGATGCCCACCGGGAGGATCATGGTGCCGGGCGGCGGGATCTCCATGGCCTCCTGTGAACAGTACCACATCACCGTCAAGGGCAGGGGCGGACACGGCTCCATGCCCCATGTCTCCATCGATCCGATCACGGCCGCGGCCCATATCCATCTGGCCTTGCAGGAGATCAACAGCAGAGAGCTGGACGGGAATGAGTTCGGCGTGTTTACCACCGGGAAATTTCAGGCGGGGGACGCTTCCAACGTGATCCCCGACACGGCGCAGATGTGGGGAACCATACGCACCCACGACGCGGAGGGAAAGATCGGCAGCCAGATCAAGCAGCGCATGACGGAGATCAGCAAGGGCGTGGGAAGCGCCTTCCGGTGCGAGGTGGAGGTGGAATTCTATGATTTCTGCCCCTCCATGGTGGTGGACGGCGACCTGTCGAAGGACGCGCTGCACTATATGACGGAGCTATTGGGCGAGGGAGCCATGGATATGACGCCCGTGACGGGAGGAAAGCCCGGGGGCGGCAGCGAGGACTTCGCCTTTGTCAGTCATAAGGTGCCCACTGTGGGCATGTTCATCACCGCCGGAAATTCCCAGGAGGGCTATCTGTACGGGCAGCACAATCCCAAGGTGCGGTTTGACGATGAGGCCCTGCACTATGGCAGCGCGGCTTATGCCTATATGGCGTACCGATGGCTGGAGGAACATCCGTAGGAACGGACAGGTGTCCGTGAAAAAGCCTTCCCTGCGGGGAGGAGGAACCTTTCAGATTGGAGGAAACTATGGGAAACGGAAATACAGGTTCTGTGGTAGCAAACAGTCCGCTGCTCTATGTGCTGATCGCGGCGGGCCTGGTGATGGTGGTGGTCTTTGCCGTCATCAGCGCGCTCCGGGCGTCCAAACGCTGTCAGGAGCTGGGGATCAGCAGGGAGACCATTCGAAATGTGGTAAAGTCCAGCGCGACTTCGGCCATCGTGCCCAGCCTGGCGGTGCTTTTGGGGTTTGTCACGCTGAGCGTGTCCCTGGGAGCGGCCTGGCCCTGGTGGCGCCTGTCGGTGATCGGCTCTCTGTCCTACGAGGTCATGGCGTCCCAGTACACGGCGGACGGCATGGGGATCGCCCTGTCCGATGTGCTCTCCGCGGATGCCACGGTGTTCGGGGCCATCATCCTGGTGATGACGATCGGCGTGCTGGTTGAACCGCTGGCGGTGGCGCTTTTTGCCAAAAAGTATTCCACCGGGATTATGAAGGCCAAGAGCGGTTCCGGCGAGTGGGGACAGATCATGTCGGGATGTTTTTTCCTGGCGATGTTTGCGGTCTATCTGCCGATTATGATCTTCACGGACCTGCCCACATCCCTGACGCTCTTTACCAGCCTGATCGTCACGGTGCTCTGCGGGGCAGCGTCAAAGAAGCAGAAATGGCTGGGGAATTTCACCATGGCCATCGCGCTGATCGTCAGCATGTGTTCCAGCGTGCTGTGGGTAAAGCTGTTTGGTTAGGAGAGGAGAGCGGACAATGGATAAGAGGACAGGAACGAACGAGAAAATAGAAATCAACGAAAGAATAGAAACAGGCGCGGCGGAGACGAAAGGGACGGGCAGGAAGGAGCTGCAGATGGATCCGTTTGTGCAGTGGGCGCACCGTTTCGGGCGGACGACGCTTTTGTGCTTTATCGTGTACATGATGATCGTGCCCCTTGTGACCTGCCTGGTGTACGACTGCTTTCCCAGCTTTCAGATGCTGGTGCCGGGGCTGATCACCATTCTGCTCATCATGGTTCCCACCGGGATCGCGGAGGTGGGAAGCTATACGCCGATCCTGGGCAGCTCCAGCTATCTGACCTTTGCCACCGGCAATCTGATGAATCTGAAGATGCCCTGCGTGGTGAACGCCCAGAAGCTGGCCAAGGTGGAGCAGAGCACTCCGGAGGGGGACGCCATCGCTCTGATCGCGACGGCGGTTTCCTCCATTGTGACCATCGTCATCCTGGCGGTGGGGCTGATCTTTATCGTGCCGCTGCAGCCCCTGCTGTCCAACCCTTATGTGGCCACGGCCAGCAACTACATTATGCCGGCGCTCTTTGGCTGCATGGCCATGAGCCTTTTCGGAAACGGCGGCGGCAAGACCTATGTCAAGAACCGGCTGTTGTGCGCAGTTGTGCCCGCGGTCCTGGTGGCGTTGCTCACCATCGCCGGCATCGCTTCCAGCGGCATCGCCAGCTATCTGCTCATCTTTATGATTCCGCTCACGATCCTGTGCGCCCGGATCCTGTGGAAGAAGGGCGTGGTCCGGGTGGAGGAAGTGAAGAAGAAGGAAGCGGAATAGGGAAATCGGCGGATCCATTCCTGTGATTTCAAAAGCATCCGACGGGAGGGTGTCAAAGATGAGTAAGTATTGTAGTATATGTGGTGATAAGTGCGGTCTTTTTTCAAGATGGACTCTTAAAAACGGCTTGATCTGCAAGCGCTGTCGTTCAAAATTGTCCTACTGGTTTCTAAAGTCGGGAAAGAGGTTGTCAAGCTGTACCATTGCAGATATCAATGAGCAATTGCGTTATCGGGAGGGGAATCAAAACCTGCTTAAATTGTTTCATCCGACCCGTCAGGTTCAGCTGAAGGATGAAACCTTTTTGAAAGTGGACGACGCTGCCGAAAAATTTATGGTTGTAAATCAGCGAGAAGATCCCAATCCGGATGTTTTGGATTTTTCAATGTTCCTGGGGTGTGTAGTTGACTCGGAGGAAAAGGAACAAAAATATAAGCCGGAAAACGAGCGTCCTTATTATAAGACCAGATGCAGGTTCAATATTGTTATGCAGGTGGATACTCCTTATTATACCAAAATCAACTTAGAGAGAAAGCTTTCCGTATGTACCTCAGAATCCGTTTCCGATTTTGGGGGTAGATTGCTTTCTGGGAGAGAGCGACTAGAATATGAAAAATATGAAGAAGAAAAAAGGGCGATAAAGAAAATTGAGAAAACCGTGAATGATATTTTTGCAGAATATCATAAAAAACAGGAGGCGAAAGAGGCAGAGCGTATTGAACTTCAGAGAAAGAAAGAGGCAGAGCGTATTGAGCTTCAGAGAAAGAAAGAGGCAGAACGTATTGAGCTGCAGAGAAAAAATGCGATAGATGAAAAGATCAGAGAAGTGGCAGATCTAGTCACTGAAAAGTTTGACGAGGCTGAGCTGCTGCGGAAAGCTGCGCTTTCTGCCCAAGACAAAGTGAAGGAATATGGCAGATTACGGCAATTCTGTCTTAGCTATATACCGGAGCTCGGGGATGACCGATATGGTCTTGTATCTGCATTAAAAAAATGCTGGGAGTATGTCAATGTGGATATGTGTTCTTCTTTTGAAAATAACTGGAAGGCATTGTCAAAGGCATTTTTCCAATTGAACAGGGGAATACAGGGGGAAAACCATGTCGAAGAGGTACTGTCCCTCTACGATGACCGCATTTGTTTTATCCGGAATCATACGTGGATCTATGAGCATGATTTTATTGTACTGGCGCCAAGCGGAATCTATACGATCGAAGTAAAGATGCTAAGCGATGACTATGTTCTTACGGAGACCGGGATGCTTAAGCCTTTAAATGATCCCTGGAAAAGGACAAGTGATGTGGTCCTTCAGTCAAGAAAACATGTTGAGACTCTTCGAAAGGGCTTGAAAGAGTGCGCCGCTTATACCTCCGACATTCCGATTACGGAAATTATTTGTTGTGCAGATGGAAACCATATCATAAAAAATGAGTTTCCGGATATGATTGTGTGTTACTGTAATACTCTGAACAAGTATCTCTTTCCGGATAATGCTGAAAACAAGCTCACGGCAGAGCGGATGGCGGAATTAAAGGATTTTCTGCTGCAAAACGGAGAAAAGGAACCGCGTACTTATTCGGTTTTTGGGGACAAGGGAGACTTGCCTGACCGGGATGAGTTCGTGCGGAATTTTGCATATACCGTTGGGGCCAAATACGTGCAGGAGCATTTTGATTCTTTTTAAAGCGGTGATTCGCTTTTCAGCGCTTTGCGCAGGTTTTCCGGGATCTTGATCATTCCGGTTTCCACAGATTTGTCCTGCCTCCTGGTCCGGCTGGCTTTTCACCGCGGGGAAGGAGGCGTGGATCCTCTTATAACAAGGGCAGTCGCCTGCATGGTCGTTGACCACGCCGCAGGTCTGCAGGTGGGCGTAGATCGTCACGGGGCCGATGGACGGAAAGCCCCGCTTTTTGAGATCGCGGCTGATCCTGTCCGACAGGCCGTTGCTGACGGGGATCCTGCCGTCCGCGTGTCCGCCGTAAAAAAGTGTTGACGGAGGCGTCAATCAATGTTACGATATTCTATGCAAAAGGGTGTTACCGTGAAGCAACGGTTCGCCTTGGTTAATAATTATTCAAAAAAGCAACCATTAACCTTGGTCGGGGCGGTTGCTTTTTTGATGTCTTTTATTTGCTCTGGTCTGCCGGATACTGATGAGTGTGACGATGATACTGATAACCGTCACTACGATACCGACAAGCTCCAAAATCGTATCAAACACCAAAGATCCTTACCCTTCACGTTATTTTCCATATGTATCCCCTCCTTTGATACCGGAAGTTCTCAAAATGTACTCATTTTGGCGAAAGGCGAACCGCTACCCGTTTGGGTAACACCCATATATATATTCTACCATAGCGATGCGGATTTGCAAGATACAGAATGAAATAAAACATTTTTACAACTTTTATTGTTTTCGCAGCCGGAATTGTGCCACTGTATCCATCAGGGACTGCGCGCACGCTCCGAGATTTGCCGATATCGCGGAATTCTCTTCGGCACATGCCGCGTTGTTCTCCACCAGCTCGCTGATGGCGCGGATATTTTCCAGTATTCCGTCCGTTGATTCTTTCTGTGTATTCACGAAATGTACGATCTCATCGACCATCTTCGCGTTACCTGCGGAGTACTCCGCGCTGTCGGATATGGTTTTATCCGTCCTTGCCACAAGTTCCTTACCATGCTCCACAGACTCGAACGATTGGGATATCACGCTGCTGATCTTGGCGCTTGATTCCGAGCTGCTTGCCGACAGGGCGGATATCTCTTCCGCCACTACCGCAAAGCCCCTGCCAGCTTCCCCCGCTCTTGCCGCCTCGATGGAAGCGTTTAAGGCAAGCAGGTTCGTCTTGCTTGCAATCGCGTTTATCTCGGTCACAAAGCCAGCGATCTCATCATAAAATTCCACGATCTCATCCATCGCCCTGACCAGTTCGTTCATTTCCGCATTACCGGTGGAAAGATGGTTGTTCACGTTGTCGGTATTCGTCTTGATGGTATTTGCAAACTCCACGATCTTCTCCATATTGTCGGTCAGCGCCTTGATCTCATCCGATGCGTTCTGTACGGATGCGTTCTGCACGGTGGCCGCCTTCGCCACATTTTCACTTGTCGCGGACAGATCCTTTGAATACTGAAGCACCGTAGCCGCCTGTTCATTGATCTCCGTAAAGCTGCCGTTGAGCACTTCCATAATGTTTACCAGGGCATCTTTAATCTTCTTATAATCGCCGGTGTAAACGCCGTCAACCTGAAAATCCAGATGTTTCTCTGAAATCGCCGTCACGGTGTCCGTGATCTTCGCAATATAGTGCTGTAATCCTTTCATCGTATCATTTAAGGCGGCGGACAGTGCATTTACTTCGTGGGACTGCTCATCGATCTGAAAGCGGTAGTCCAGTTCGCCTTCCGTTATCTTGCCCACATTCGCCGCCAGTTCTTCCAGCGGCGCGAACATCGGATTGATGCTGCCGATCAGCTTATGCCTTGTCACCCCGCCGATCACAACGCTCAGGATCACGGTCAGTATGACTGTGAGCAGGATCGCGTTAAACACTCCCGCAAGCGATATCACCGCCACTACATTCCAGCCTGTCGCATCGACCGTATTGCTGACCGCAAATTTCAGTCCGCCCTTATAATCCCAAATCAGTTTGGTGGACAGAGCTTTCTCACACGCTTTCGCATACCTGCCGCCCAACGCCTCCGACACCGTTGTGCTCCTCTGCGCGCTCAATGCGATCTCTTCATCCGGATGTGTCAGGATCGTGCCATCCTTTGTCGTTACGAATACATAATTGCTGCCCTTGTAAGAACCTTCTACAAGCGTCACCAGATCGTCCATGTACATATCCAGCCCCGCAACGCCCACAACTCTGCCGTCACGCCGGATCGCCTTGGAAATGGTGATGCAGATATTTCCCGTCTGCTCATCCACATACGGATCGGACACGTACACATCGTCCGTGGCCGCCGCCCCCGAATACCAGGCCCTTTCCGTCACAAGGAAATCGTCCTTCGGCACCCATCCGCCTGACATATATGTCATAATTCCGTCCGCATAAACAACGCCTTCCTGCTCTACGCAGACATACACGGCCGACACATCGTCATACAGCCCCGCCAGCGCGTCAACGTATGCACGGTAATCCTCCGCCTCTTCCCCGATCGGTGCCCCCAATGCGACCGCTTCGATAAATGCCACCTTCTGCGACATCCGATTGTCGATCTGCGAACTGTACAACTGTACCTGCTCGCTGTTATTCCGAACCGTATAAAAAAGGATCAGCCCCAGTATGATCAGCCCCGCCAGCGTACACAGCCCCGCAATCGTCCTGCGCATCGACCGGTTAGCTTTACGGTTGACATTGAAACTTAGCTTCTGTAACTGCATTGTGATTCATCCTTCCCTGTTTTTAGTCGTCAATAACACCATTATAATCACCTCGCCCGGCGATTCAACACAATTCGCCTTTTCACTTGTTTTTTTCGCCAAATCACTTGTTCTTGTAAATTTTATGTTATATAATTTTGTGGGATATATAATACAGGAAACCTGTGGGAGGAAGTCTTATGAGCAGCACGGGAATGATTATTTTGGGAATGATCTGGATCCTTCTGTCGTCCGTATGGTTTTGGGCAGAAAATACTACAGTGGGCATTATATGGTTATGCGCGGGCGTTATAGAGCTGATCATCGCATGGATCAGACGCAATACCGCGGAAAAATAAATTCATTCCGCTTCCAAATGGTTGGTAACATCAAAGATTCCCGTAACTTTGTTACAATTCCTGCAAAACCATGCGTTCGGAATTTTCGTTTGATTCAAAAGAATATTCGTTTCCCCTATTGTGCGCAGACCGGTATAAAGGAACCGTTTTATCCCTTTTCTCTTGAATTGCTCCACAGGCACCCATCCTGGATTTACACAATTTACAATCAGTCCGCCCTCTAACATTTCCTTACCACAAATAGGACATTTCATTTCTGCGATCCTCCCATGTCGATTCGTCTGTACTTTTTATTACTGTATCCCCAATATAGCATACGGATAAAGGAATTACAAAGTTGATTGTTCTTGTGGCAAATGCAAAAGGGTGTGTCCAATGAAAGTAGATGTAAATGTCACCACAGGGGCAGGAGGAAGCTGTTGAAAATCAAACGATTTCATGCCAATAAATAGTCGTTTCACACCATTTAGCAGAAAAATAAGAAATGTTTGCCGATATAATAAGCAAAAAGAATGGCCCATAGGGCGTAACTATTTTCCCTGTCGATAAAGTTCAAGGAGGGCAAAATTGTGGCAGTAACAGGAGTAAATGAGTATACAAACACTTATGCGGCGTCAAACAGCGCCAGCACAAAAGGAAGCAGCGAATTAAACAGAACAACACAGGACTATCTGAATGAATTGAAGCAGAAATATCCGGATGTGAATATCGCTGTGGCCGACTTTTCAAGCGAAAAACAGCGGAAATCATACTCACTTGGCTGTAGTGGATATAACAATGTTGCCATTTCATCTAACATTATTGAGAAAATGGCAACGGATCCAGCAGCAGCGGCAAAATATGAAAAAGTAATTGCTGATACGCCTAAGCTGGGTGAAGAAAGCAAAAAGCATCTTGAAGCAGAGGGAGTAGAACTGGTTTCCTATGGGACGGTAATTGACAAAAATGGAAAGGTTACATACTGGGGTGTTGGCAGATCGCTGGATGCTGTTGAAAATCCCGGAACAGCCTACAAGGAAAAGGTGCAGAAGCAGTTAGAGGAAAAACGGGCAAAGAAGAAGGAAGAAGAAAAGTTAAAGGAAAAGCGTTTGGAAGAGGCGGAAACGGCGGAACAGCTTTTGGAAAAGCTGAAAACGGACTCACAGGCAGAAACAGCAGAGGATATTGCGGTTACGGCAGCGAAAATTCCCGAAGAAGGAAAAGGAACACAGGTAGATTATACAATCTGATGTAAGTTTAGGAAACGGATTTCAAATTATAAAGCAAGGAGGGCAAAATTATGAGGATCAATGGAAATTTCTTTAATTTTATGAACAGTAGCTTCTTTAACCGTTCTTCGATGGTCTCAAGGCTGTTTGGAAGCAGGAACGCTGGGAACATGCATATGCCGGACAGGAATCATGCCAATAAGCATTCCCAAACTTATATGGAGGACGGCGTTCTTTACCACAGAGGACACCGCCCAGAATCAAAACTTTATACAAGACAGGGAACTTTTGTAGGTGCAAGATCGAGGCAGGATCCGAACCGGCGCAACGCATTTCGCCCATTTCATTCCGAACAGGAAGCCTTGCATTCTGAGGTTATACATGGAACGAATCCAAAGCAGGTGTCCGTGAAGGACAACGAGGTGCATTTTGAGAGCCATTCGTATTATGAATTTACGGGCAAAGACGGAAAAGCCCACACGGTGTTTTCCTTGAATACAGCCTTGAGTACGGATACTTATGCGAGCTTTGACAAGGAAGCGGCGGAGTATGTTGATTTCTGGGGAAGTTTGGCAAATGGAAATACTGTCGCATTGACGCAAAAATACAGTCAGGCTGAAATCAGGGAAAAACTGGAGGAAGCGGGCATCCAGAACGGGTTTTTCACGGTAGGGGTTGGTAAAAATTCTCAAACGTATTACCTCTCTCAAAACAAAGATGTGGATGCGCTTTTTTCCAAAGCAGAATATGACAAACGGTATGATGCGCTGGTCAGCGGAAAGGCATTTCAGCTTGATAAATTCCAGCCGGGGCAGACGGTGACGGTCGGCGGCAAGGATTATGTCCTGAACGAACATAAAGGGATTGATATTGAATACGGGGCAGAAGTCTAATAAGGTTTATAATAAAAGTCAAAGCAGGGGGATGATACGATGTCCATGACAGTAGGCAGCGTTTACAATGCTTATGCCGACAGTAGCGCACGGGCGGCAGAGAAAAAGCAAACCACAGAGAATACACAGAACAGGCAGACACAACAGGCGGATGCCCCGCAGCTATCCGCAAGGGCGCAGAAGTATCTTGACAAGCTGAATCAGTCCTATGACAACATGGAGTTTCTTGTCTACAACTCCGGCAAGGACGCAAAAGAAGTCCTCTCCCACAGCACAAAGGAAGTTTCCGTTATGCTGTCCCGTGAGGAGATCGAGAAAATGGCGTCCGATGAAGCGTATGCCGCTGAAAAAATGAAAGGCGTACAGGGCGCGCTCCGTATGTCGGAGCAGATCAACCGGGAATTTGGCTATACGTCCGCTTTTGGAGAGAACAGCGAAAATGCCGGCACACGGATCAGCAGGATTGCGGTATCTTTCAAGGATGACGGTTCTGCCAATATCTTTGCGGAGCTGGAAAAGACCAGCCGGAAGCAGCGGGAACAGATCGAGGAAGCAAGGGCAGAAAAACGGGCGGAGGATAAGCAGACAAAGAAGAAACAGGCACAGAAGAAACAGCACGAAAAGCGTCTGGAAGAAAAAGCGGCAGACCGTTATTCCCGGACAAACGCCGACCCAAAGCGCACCGTTGTGGAAGCGGGAAGCGTGGATGAACTGATGAAGAAGATTGCGGCGGTAAACTGGAACGAAATACGGGCAGAGGGCAGCACAGAAAGCGGCGGCAGGTTTGATTTCAGTATTTGAATCATTTAGGAGTGCGTGGAAAATGGATGGGACTTGAGGCGTGACTTGAAGCGCCAAAAAATATTGACGGAAGTGTCAATCTGTGTTAAGGTGTTTTATACAAAAAAGCAACCTAACTTTGGCGGGTGCGGTTGCTTTTTTGATGTTCTAAAATCGTATCAAACTCTCTCCCAACCAATGGTTGAGTTTGATCATTCTACTTACAGTTCGTGTACAGAAACAGATAAAGCTTGTAAAGTGCAGCATGAAAGGAGGCATATGGGAATGAATCAAATGGATACAGGAAAGTTTATTGCTGGCTGCAGAAAAGAAAAAGGATTGACGCAAGCTCAATTAGCAGAAAAGTTAAACATTACCGACAGGGCTGTTTCGAAATGGGAAACGGGAAAATGTATGCCCGATTCCTCTATTATGTTGGAGCTTTGCAATATTTTAGATGTTACTGTCAACGAACTGTTCACTGGGGAGAGGATCGAAAGGAATGATTATGAAGAAAAAGCAAATGAAAACCTCATTGAATTAAAAAGAAAAGATGAGAATCATAGGAACAGGAACGTCCTAATATCCACAATATACACCATCGCTATGGTGATTGGCATTATGGTGTGTTGTATATGTGATATTGCTATTTCGGGAACCCTGACATGGTCTCTGATTGTGCTTAGCTCTGTCCTGGTTACCTGGATCGCATCCTTTCCGATTATATTGTTGGGAAAGAAGGGTGTGTTGGCGGCAATGATTGCTGTCAGTATTTTCATGGTGCCATTTATGTACCTATTAAGTATTTTGATAAAAGTCAAGGAGGTATTTCGCATTGGCGCGGTTATGTCGATTCTTTCCCTTGTATTTTTGTGGATAATTTATGGGATGTATCGCCGATTGAAAGAACGAAAACTCTTGGCAGCAGGAATTACATTCTTGCTTGCGATCCCATTTACCATTTTGATAAACAGTATATTGTCCAAAATGATTGGAGAGCCTGTAATGGATATTTGGGATCTGTTATCTGCATTGATTCTGTTTATAATTGCAGTTGCTTTTATCCTTGGAGATTATGCAAGGGAAAAAGGTTCTATAAGATAAATTTACAATTAAAAACGCGGTAAATACGGCTTTCCCGCCATATTTACCGCACCCTGTAAGACTGCGGAAGATGGGACTTGAACCCACACGACATTGCTGCCACAAGATCCTTAGTCTTGCTCGTCTGCCAGTTCCGACACTTCCGCATCCTGATTCCGCGGCATCGGGCGATACCGCGCACCTATGATAATAGCATTATATATGGGAAAAGTCAAATCTTTTTTCAAATTTTCCTCCCAATTTTCCTCCAAAGATTTCCCGGAACGCTTTCCTTTCAAATTTCCTTTAAAATTTCTTGGCAAAATTTATTGTCTAAAAGGGCAATCTGTTATATACTGTTTCTTATAATCACGAATGTGATCGCGAAAAAATACGCAGACAGCGGACAAGGATGGTAAGAGTATGGCATTGTTGGATCAGTGGAAAGAGATAGCTTACAATGAGGCGGCCGGCACGGAGAAGCTCCAGCAGATCTGGAACGCGTATTTCCTCGAGGAGAAGGATATCTATGCCCAGCTTTTGAAGAACCCGGACGAGGTGGTAAAGGGCACGGTCAAGGAGCTGGCGGATCGGTTCAACGTCTCTCTGATGACGATGACCGGATTTTTGGACGGCATCAACGACAGTCTGGTGGAGAAGAACCCTGTGGAGGAGATGGAGGAGGACACGGAGGTTAATCTCGGCTTTGACAAGGAGCTCCTCTACAAAAATATGGTGGCCGCGGAGGCGGACTGGCTTTACAATCTGGAGGAGTGGAAGGAGATCTTTGACGACGACAGGAGAAAGGCCCTCTATAAGGAGCAGAAGTCGTCCACCACGATCGTGAAGGACAAGAAGGTGTACCCCAACGATCCCTGCCCCTGCGGAAGCGGCAAAAAATATAAGAAGTGCTGCGGCAAAAAGAGCTGACGGTCAAGCATATAGAAGGGCTTATTCCTGCGGGGATGGCCCTTTTGTAAACAATGGAAGAAGAGGAGAGGATTACGATGAAGAAAATGTTGAAGGAAATGAAGTGGCAGGCCCTGACGCGGGGGGTGATGTATGTGGTGCTGGGGATCGTGGCGCTGGTGATCCCGGACACCATGGTCAAGACCCTGGGGTATCTCATGGGGATCCTTCTGATCGTGGGAGGGGCGCTCTCCATGATCAGCTACCTGCTGCGGGACGCCCATGAGAATTATTATCACGAGGGCTTTACCTACGGCCTGATCGGGATTGTGGTGGGGATCGTGGTGCTCTACCGGGTGGAATTTGTCATTTCCCTGGTGCCCTTTGTCCTGGGGATCCTGGTGCTCTTGAGCGCCTGTTCCAAGCTTCAGGATGTCATTGACATGAAGCGGCTGGATTACGGGAACTGGGTGTTGATGCTGGTTCTGGCAGCGGTCAATCTGCTCCTGGGCATCCTGCTGATCTGCAACCCGTTCGAGGCGGTGACGATGATGTTTCGCGTCCTGGGAGTCGGCCTTTTGTTCAGCGGCATCACCGACTGCGTGACCACCGTTTACTTTGCGCGCAAGATCGGGGATTACATGAAGAGCAGGGAGGATGTCACGGGAAGCTATGAGGAGATCACGCGGGAGTAGCGCCGGGAAACGGCCGCCGCGTTTCGGAAGGGAGGCTGCGCATGAATATTGCGTCATTTATACAACCCAAGGTGGAGGTCGCTTATCTGCGGGACAGCATGACGCTGCACCAGGGGCTTAGAGGGCTGCGGGAGAGCGGCTACACGGCGATCCCCGTTATCGACCGGGAGGACCGCTATGTGGGCGTGGCCAGCGAAGGGGACTTCCTGTGGAGCATCATGGGCCATGTGGAATACCAGGAGGAGCTGGACACGCGGACGGTGCGCGACATCATCCAGGGCGGCAAGATTCTTCCCGTCCGGATCGACACCAGCATGGAGCAGCTGCTGGAACAGGTCAAGCAGCAGAATTTTGTCCCGGTGGTGGACGACCGGAATGTGTTTATCGGTATCGTCACCAGAAAAGACATCATCACATATTTTATGAAGAACCACCCGCTGCGGTAGCCTTTGAGCCGGACAGGGGAAGAGACAGAGAAAGCGACAGAAAGGCCGGCGGCAAACGGGCAGAGAACCCGGACGACAGAGACACAGAAAATCCTATTAAGCTATAAAAAATAAGAAAAGCACGATGGAAGGAGTTGGATAAAAAATGAAGAAACTGGAAGAATATGTGAGAAGCATCCCGGATTTCCCGGAGAAGGGGATCATTTTCCGGGACGTAACCAGTGTGCTGCAGGATGCCGACGGGCTCCGTCTGGCGGTGGACACCATGCAGGGGCTGATCCAGGATCTGGATTATGACGTGGTGGCCGGCGCGGAGGCGAGAGGGTTTATTTTCGGGACGGCGATCGCTTACAACCATCACAAGCCGCTGGTTCTCATCCGCAAGAAGGGGAAGCTGCCCTGCGAGACGGTGGAGGCATCCTATGATCTGGAGTATGGCACCGCGACCATCGAGATGCACAAGGACAGCATCCGTCCCGGACAGAAGGTGCTGATCGTGGACGATCTGATCGCCACCGGAGGAACCATCGAGGCGATGGCCCGCCTGATAGAGACTCTGGGCGGAGAGGTGGCCGGCGTGGTCGTTCTGATGGAGCTGGCCGGTCTGAAGGGGCGCGAGCGTCTGAAGGATTACCGGGTGGAGTCCGCCATCTGTTATCCCGGAAAATAATTTTTTTTTGGAAGGCATGGAGTTGGTATCTATGACAGAAGAAAAGAAAGAGGTCGTCATCGACGACGGCGCGCTGAGCAAGACGCAGGAATTTGTGGCTCCCGAGGTATTGTATCAGGGGCTGATTTCCCGTGTGCAGAAATATCATCCAAGCGACGATATCACCATGATCGAGAAGGCTTATCGTGTGGCCTTTGAAGCGCACAGGGATCAGCGGCGCAAGTCCGGCGAGCCCTACATTGTCCATCCTTTAAACGTCGCCATTATTCTGGCGGATCTGGAGATGGACAAGGAGACCATTGTGGCCGGGATCCTGCACGACGTGGTGGAAGATACCGTGATGACGGAGGAGGATCTGGTGCGAGAGTTCGGCCAGGACGTAGCGCTTTTGGTGGACGGCGTCACCAAGCTGGAGAAGATCCCCTTCACCAGTACCATGGAGGACCCCACCAGCGCAAAGCTGGAGCTGCAGGCGGAGAATCTGCGCAAGATGTTCCTGGCCATGGCGAAGGATATCCGCGTCATTCTGATCAAGCTGGCGGACCGGCTGCACAACATGCGCACGCTGCGCTATCAGAAGCCGGAGAGCCAGCAGAGGATCGCCCGGGAGACGCTGGAGATCTACTGTCCCATCGCGCAGCGGCTGGGGATCAGCAAGATCAAGATCGAGCTGGACGATCTGTCCCTAAAGTATCTGGAGCCGGAGGTCTACTATGACCTGGTGGATAAGATCGCGATCCGCAAGAGCGTCCGGGAGAAGTATATTCAGGGCATTGTGGAAGAGGTGCGCAGACACATTGAAAACGCGGGCATCAAGGCACAGGTGGACGGCCGTGTCAAGCACTTTTTCAGCATCTACAAGAAGATGAAGAACCAGAACAAGACGCTGGATCAGATTTACGACCTGTTTGCCGTGCGGATCATCGTGGACACGGTGAAGGACTGCTACGCGGCGCTGGGAGTGATCCATGAGATGTATAAGCCCATTCCGGGGCGCTTCAAGGATTACATCGCCATGCCCAAGGCAAATATGTACCAGTCCCTGCACACTACACTCATCGGCAGCACGGGACAGCCCTTCGAGATCCAGATCCGCACCTTTGAGATGCACAAGGCCGCCGAGTACGGGATCGCGGCCCACTGGAAATACAAGGAGGCATCCGACGGCAAGAAGGTAGAGAAAACGGAGGAGGAGAAGCTTACGTGGCTCCGCCAGATCCTGGAGTGGCAGCGGGAGATGTCCGACAACAAGGAGTTTATGAATCTCCTGAAAAACGATCTGGATCTCTTTGCCGACAGCGTGTACTGCTTTACGCCCACGGGCGAGGTGAAGAATCTTCCGGCGGGCTCCACGCCCATCGACTTCGCTTACAGCATCCACTCCGCGGTAGGAAACAAGATGGTAGGCGCCAGAGTCAACGGAAAGCTGGTCAACATCGACTATCAGATCAGCAACGGGGACCGGGTCGAGATCATCACCTCCCAAAATTCCAAGGGCCCCAGCCGTGACTGGCTGAATGTGGTCAAGAGCACCCAGGCTAAGAACAAGATCAATCAATGGTTCAAAAACGAGCGGAAGGACGACAATATCTTAAAGGGGAAGGATCTGCTGGCCGCATACTGCAAGGCGAAGTCCATCAATCCGGCCAACCTGATGAAACCGGAATACATGGCGGAGATCCTGCGAAAGTACGGCTTTCGGGACTGGGACTCCGTGCTGGCTGCCATCGGCCACGGCGCGCTGAAGGAGGGCCAGATCGTCAATCGGCTGCAGGAGCTCTACGAGAGAGAGCACCACAGGGAGATGACCAACGAGGAGGTTCTGGCCAGCATCGCGGAGGCCAACGCCGGCGGCAAGCCTCCCCTGATGCGCTCCAAGAGCGGCATTGTGGTGAAGGGGATCGCGGACGTGTCCGTGCGCTTTTCCAAGTGCTGTTCCCCGGTGCCGGGAGATGAGATCGTCGGGTTCGTCACCAGGGGGCGGGGAGTCTCCATTCACCGCACGGACTGCCCGAACATGCTGAATCTGCCGGAGATGGAGCGGATCCGGCTGATCGACGCAGAGTGGCAGCAGGAGAGTATGCCGGATGAAAAATATGTGGCGGAGATCACGATCTACGCCAACGACCGGAAGGGCTTGCTGGTGGATATCTCCAAGGCGCTCACGGAAAAGAATATCAGTATTCTGGGTGTGAATACCCGGACCAACAAGCAGGGACAGGCCACGCTCCAGGTCAATTTTGAGATCGGCAGCAGACTGGAGCTGGACCGCATCATCGACAAGCTGCGCGGGATCGAGAGCGTGATCGATATAGAAAGGACGGCAAGCTGATGGCAGAGATAAAGATTGGACGCATGGTGCTGGGGGTTTACGGCACCAACTGTTATTTCCTGTACCGGGAGGGCGGCAGCGATGTGATCGTGATCGACGCGCCGGATCAGGGGAAGCGTATCTGTGAGACGTTGGAAAAGAACGGTCTCCGCGTGGCGGCGATCCTTTTGACACACGGGCACTTTGACCATATCTGGGGAGTGGAGGAGCTGAAAAACGCGGCCAACGAACGGGCGGAGGCGCTGGGAAAGGAACCGGTAAAGGTCTATGCCT
>CANPWJ010000002.1 GCA_947584035.1 uncultured Acetatifactor sp.
TTTCTCATTGAATTCACCTGACATTTTTTATAATTTCTCTCATCACATGAATTTTAGCCCTATACTATCATTTTGCTTAATCGCAGCATATTTTTCTTTAACACAGTACTTTCATCAATTGCAAAGCCAACCTTTTGGTATGCCTTTAGCGCGGCACTTCATCTTATTATTCCACTTCTGCTAAAATTCGGAATCCTTTTTTTGGCTTTTATACAACTGAATATAGGTAGTATATGGCACATCCGGATCCAACAGAATATTTTCATGTGCAGAGCCCCCCCCGGACGCACTGACGCCAATCGCCATATTGAGCAGTTAGTACCTGGTCATAGCAGATCGGCACCGGAAGCTCCATCTGTTCAAACGGGAGATATACAACGTCGCGGTACCATTCTCTTCGGACGCCTCTGCTGGACGTAAAAAATGCAGACATCAAAAAATTTACATATTCTGACCGCCCGGATTGAGAAAGAAGAAATGCTTCAAACTCCCGCATTCTGGAATGAACATCCATACGCATCAAATCGAACAGAATGTCCTTCGGCACCAGGAAGCTATCCCCTTCTTCTATAGAATGCAATACTTCTCTCGGATGGATGACGGTCTGCCAGATTTCCTTTTGCATTTGAAAGATCCGATCGTTTTCTCTGTCACAGGGCACATCGTCCAACGGAAAGATATCAATAAAGATCCCCTGATTGTAGTCAACCAGATCGGGAAATTCAATCGCTGTCGTCCGGCTGTCCCGCAGTTTGGTATAGGAACGGATACGGCTGTCCGTATAGATATTTTGAAAAAAATAGGGTTCCGTAAACTCATCCGGCCCGACATTTAACAGCTTCCCATAGTCCTCTCGGAACATGACGACATCCACATCATCATCCCAGGGGATAAAGCCCTGATGGCGCGCCGCCCCTAAGAGGGTGCCATATGTGGCATAATAGGTGAGATGATGCTTCCGGCACACCGCATCAAACCGATCCAGCAGCTCCAGTTCAACACCCCAAATCTTTTTTCGCTTTTCCGTTACCAGAAAATCAGAACGGATCTCCTCTTGATAAAAGGAAGGATCAATATACATATTCCTCTTGCTCCATCGTATTAAATCGTTGTTTGATACCATAAAAAGTGTAACATACTAGCAAACATTCATCAATCGTTTTATGGACAGCGCACCAAAGGTATGTTAAAATCACATCAGATATTCAAACTTTACCAAAATTCAGGACGGTTGGAGGATATACTGTGAAAATCGGGATGTTGGCAGATGAGAGAAAAATGTGTTATAATACGCTGAATTATTTTCTGGCAGAAATAGCAAAGAGCCTACAGCAGCGAGGGATAGAGGTGCAGTTTATCACCAAAATAGACCTCCTGGCTATTCAACAGCGCTTCGACGCTTTCATTGGACTAAATCGGCCGGAACCAGCCCTGCAATCCAGCGATGGTTCCTTTCTTTTAGACCGGCTGGGTATCCCCTTTTTCAATCTATTGGTGGACGCGCCTTACTATCACAGCGGCAGTTTAAAATCACATGCAGCGGATTTACACCTGATTTTTCTGGATTCAGGCCATGTAAAATATTGCCAAAAATATTATATGCCCTGCAAAAGTGTGGAAATGGGATATTTGATCGGCCCAGCAGGAACCCCAATCCCGTATGAGGATAGAGCTCTGGATTTATTGTTTACCGGTGGGTGTTATGATTATACCCATATCAAGGAGGAGTTCCTTTCCGATCAAAAGCCCGCGGAAATACGGGATATTTTTAGTTACCTCATCGATTCTGGAATCCATTCCCCGGAGTATACAACGGAGGCGCTTATTTTATCCTATCTGCATAGCGATCAAACTCCTGTAAATGCGGAAGTGCTTGATTTTTTGATGAGAGAGGCCGGGGTTTGGGCAGAATATTATCTGCGAGGCTATTACCGTGAAAGGGTCGTTCGATCCTTGGCGGAAGCAGGACTTCGCATGACAATAGCCGGTGGCGGATGGGGCTCTGTTTTCCCGAAATGTCCACCGAATCTCACGCTGCTGGGCGAAGTGAATATGACCGAAACTGCGGATTTGACCGCTAACACAAAAATCTTGTTGAATGTGATGCCCTGGTTTAAAGACGGACTGCACGACAGGATCCTTACGGCCATGTACAATGGAGCCATCTGTGTCACAGATCCCAGCTCTTACATCAAAACACATTTTCAGGCGGATAAAAATATTGTACTTTATGAGCTAAACGCATTGGAACAGGTGCCAAACCAATGCCGGTATTTACTGGAGCATCCTGACAAGGCCCGTAAAATTGCACAGGCAGGACAGCAGAAAGCAGAAACGGAATATAATTGGGATCATTTTGTCGACAGCTATATCTTAAAATGGCTGTGAAAAGTTATACTGGCCACGCGCTTTCCACGCGTAATAATTCCGGTATCAGTTCTTTGCATAAAAGTAAAAATCGAAAGAATATTTTTAGATCGCATTATTCACATACCGTACATCAGGTTTTGAGTTTACGCAAATTTAGCGTAGTTCTCCCAGATACTCCATAAATTTTTGCTTGTTTTCCAATGCTGTAGTGGTGGGTCTACCCAAATCCGCCCTTGCACCGATCGAACACTTGACCTCCAGGAAGCTCAATTCCTTTCGTTCCCTAGCAGCCTTCAGTTCACGATCCAATCCCGGAACATCCGCCACACGGACCGCATACGGATAACCACACGCCTTCGCCAGGGCAACCAAGTCCAGTCCTCGCGCCGTTGTTGATGACCACATGGATCAGGTTCTCCGGAGCATTCGCGCCGATCACAGCCATGGCCCCCATGTGCATGAGAAGCGCTCCATCGCCGTCAATGCACCAGACCCGGGTATCCGGTTTATGCAGGGCAACCCCCAGGGCGATGGAGGAGCTGTGTCCCATGGAGCCTACTGTAAGAAAATCATATTTATGCTCCTGCCCGTTTGCTTCCCGGATCTCAAACAGTTCCCGGCTCGCCTTGCCCGTGGTGGAGATGATCGGATCGTCCCCGCTGGCCTTTACGATATGCTGAATAATCTCTTCGCGCGTCATCGCGTTTTCATTTTGATAGGTTACTGTATTTTCGTAAGACAGGGCGCCCTTGCGGATGACAAACGCCACATCCTTACCGACAGCGAGAAGGCGCCGGAACTCCTCCATGGCAGAAGCCGCTTCCTCATCCGTGGTCTCTTTGCCAATCACAAAATAGCGGATATCCATATCTTCCAGCAGCTTCAGAGTAACCTCCCCCTGATAGATGTGCTGCGGCTCATCGTGGATGCCCGGTTCCCCGCGCCATCCCACAATAAAGATCATGGGAATGGCATACACCTTATCATTCAGCAGAGACGCCACCGGGTTGATAATATTTCCCTCGCCGCTGTTCTGCAGATAAACCACAGGCACCTTTCCGGTGGCAAGATGATATCCTGCCGCCAGGGCAGCACAGTTCCCTTCATTTGCGGCAATCACATGGTGCTTTGCATCCACACCGTATGTATCCATCAGATAGTCGCACAGCGCCCTCAGCTGACTGTCCGGCACCCCCGTATAAAAATCCGCTCCAAGAATCTTTGCTAATTGTTCTGCTTTCATCTCATCACTCCACTTTTGCTAAAATTTAGAATATGGCTCTGTCGTATTAAATACTATACGCCACTATAAAAAGTGTAACATATTCGTGAACATCCAGCAATCGCTTTGTGGACGGCAGATTAAATTTGTATTTTTCGCCTTCTACAAACACAGTATCCGTTCAATTTTTTCAACAACTTCTTTGTCCAAAATAGGTTTCGTGACCCCTGTATCAAAACTAATCTTTGGTGTAAGCAATCCATTTTCCGGCAGCATAATTTCAATAAGACATGGGGCGTTATCGGTAAACCATGACTTAAGGTTGTCCAGATCATTGTATGACCACAGCTTTTCTGCCCGAATCCCATATGCTTCGGATATTCTGCAAAAATCCGGCACGCTGTACCCACTAGCCGCTGTCGTATTGGCAAAACGATCGTTCAGATCATAATGCTGTGTTTCACTTATTTTTCCGAGAACCTTGTTATTTAGAATAAAAATCTTTATCGGCAGGTTTTCGCGTTTGATTGTTTCCAGCTCTTGAATGTTCATTTGAAAACCGCCATCTCCAGCAATACAGTAGGTTGGTTTCTTATCCATCGCTATACAGGATCCTATCGCATAGGGCAGACCGCACCCCATAGTGCCATATCCGCCGCTTAGATGGATCCGTCCGTTATACCCCTTAAGCACAAGTGACTGTGCACACCAGCATTGGTTCATTCCAACATCGACCGCTACGATTGGATTGGCAGGGAGTAACGAGGCTATCTTTTCAACCGCTCTATTTCCGGGCTGTACATCATACTCTGCAAGTATCTTCTTAGCGTCGAGACAACGATTTCTCCACTTGGAGTAATCTCCAACATTTTCGTTTAAAAGCATTCTTAAAAAGTCGCTGGCATTGGTATGATATTTTTCCTCGTTTGGTTTTATATCTCTACTCAGCTCATACTCGTCTATGTCACAACGCACCAAGTCGGATTTAGGAGCGAATTTCTGTGCAGTTCTCCCAACCTGACGAATTCCAAGGCGTGCCCCGACTGCAACAACCAGATCACATTCGTTAAGAATCATGTTAGCCACGCGATTTCCGTGCGTGCCAATAAAACCTATGTGCAAATCATCCTGAGCAAGGTCTACACCGTTCATGGTTGTCAGGATGGGGACATTCGTTTTCTTTGCGAACGTATGAAGCATATGGACCGCTTCCTCGCCAGCATTTCTTATGCCATTACCTGCAAGTAATATCGGCTTGTTGTATGTCGAGCGGAAAATCAATGAGCACACCTCCCTTTCTTCCGAGCAGCGCCATATTGTAAGCACGACTGATCACATCGGGAAAGCCCTCACTGCTATTGGCGGTCACAGAATATTTAGTGATGTTTCTTGTCATAGAAACTATATCCATTTCCTGAAAACCGTTCTGGCGTATTCCGGAAAAACCTTTCATCTCGTTTGTTGGAACATTTCCACAAATTCCCATAACAGGGAAACCATCGAACCATGCATCCGCAAGTCCTCCCAGCCCATTGACAGCTCCAGGCCCTGACGTTGTAAAATATACGCCAATCTTACCGCTTGTTCTCGCATAGCCGTCAGCGGCAAGAGCACATCCCTGCTCGTTATAGCAGACATGCGTCGTAATTTCTCCCCGCCGTATGTAAAGCGCGTCCATAAACGGAACAATATATCCACCGGCATAGCCAAAAATATCTGTTACGCCGTGGTTTATCAGAAAATCAACCAAATATTCCGAACAATTCATGGGTATCTCCCTCTATACCAAAGATTAACAGTAAAGTGATTCCTCTGGAATTTTCAGTAAAGCTTCAAACAGCGCCAAATCCTCTTTTGTGGTTATTTTTATATTACTTGTCGTTCCTTTGGCAAAATACACCCTTTCGCCATAATGTATAAGCAGGGAACTGGTAAACGTAAAATCATGTTTGTTTTCCTGCTCAGCTTTTTCATAACAGCGCAGCGCGAGCGAATATTTAAAAGCCTGTGGAGATGCCGTAAGCATTACATGCTCCCTGTCAATATCCGTTATGCCGGATTCGAAATCGTCTGTATAAACGATCGGCGGGTGACAGGCGATGGAGGATGAGGCATTTCCCTTTTCGTGCGCGACCCGGATCACTTCATCTATTGCCTTCTGAGGCAGCACCGGTCTTACAGCATCATGGATCATCACATAATCGTCCAAACTAATTTTATCCCTGAAAAAAAATACTCCATTCCTGATGGAATCATGGCCAGTATTTCCACCCTCAATGATCCATTTCACTTTTGAGAGGGAATATTTGACCACAATGTTCTTTAACTCGTCGATCCAATCCTTTACGCATACTACAAGAATTTCTTCAATCTGCGGATTCCGTTGAAAATTTTCAATGGAATAGGCGATAATGGGTTTCCCTTCGACTTCAATAAACTGCTTGGGAATTCCCCAATCCATTCTCCTTCCGACTCCGCCTGCTAATAAAATAACGTAATTTTTCATAACCTATTCTGTCAGTCCCTGTCTAATTTAAGGAGATTATCCATAAATATCTCCATGTATTTTTTATGGGTGATCGTGAGTCTTAACCAACCCGTAAGGCCCCCCTTGCCGCAAAGGATCAGAATATTGTTTTTTTCAAGCAGATCCGTAATCTCTCTTGAAGTCTTATACTTTGGCTTTATACAGACATAACACCCTTCGGACGGAATCGTCTCATAACCGTTATCTTTAAGGGCTTTTGTAATATATTCCTTGCCTTCAAGATACTGCTCGTTTAATTCGGAAATCAGCTTATCGTGATTGTCCACGATTGCCTCTGCAAAAAGCAATGCGATAGAGTTGACCGTATAGTGGGGTTTGTAATTATTTATATACTTTATATTCTCGGCAGAGGATAGGATGGCACCTAATCTGAGCGACGGCATCGAGAGCATTTTCGAAAATGTCCTGAGAACAAACACGTTATCATATTCCTTGATTAAATTAACGGACGTTTTATCATAAAAATAATAATATGCTTCGTCAATAATAACCGCCGCATGATACTGTCTTGCTCTTTTTATGACATGAAGTATATCCTCCTTACTATAAACATTTCCGACAGGCATATTTGGGTTGACAAGAACGACGATACCAGTATTTTCATTTATGGCATCCAACGTGTTTTGAATTTTATAGGAATAATCCTCTTCATATACCAGATTTTTGACCTGCATACCTATCATTCCCGCATAGACCTCATACATAGCAAATGACGGGGTCACGCAGAGAATCTCCTTACCCGGCTGCCCGAAAACCTTAATGACATACCCCATTCCAACAGTACTGCCATCTGTCAAGGTAACGTTTTCCTTTTCAATTCCAAGCAATTTGGCATACTTTTCAGTGGGAATGGTTTCTTCCGGATAGATAGCGAGAAACTCTGGCGTTACTTTTTCCATCACGGAATCAAACAGCCATCTGGGCAATCCGTCAGGATTTTCATTCTGATCCAGGCGAATGTATGCACCTCTTCCCTCAGGCTGCGGAACACGAAAGGTATTTTTGATGTTTTCGTTAACGTAAATCATACAGCGTCTCCTTTAAATAATATTTAATCCATCGGCAGACCATAGGTTGGGTGCAGACATTATCTCCTATCAATTCTTTGCATAAAAGTAAAAGTCTGACCAGGATGTATGCTCCGGATTATTTTTGTCATAGGGATACCGATTGGGAATTACCTTGAAAAGCTTCCACTGATCCCCCAAATTGGCATCGATCCAATCTGTAAATTTTCTGTTTTTTACATGTTCTGCGGTTCGTTCCTCAAAATTGCTTGCATAAATACAGACATATTTTCTGCTGGATGAAAACAACTGTTCCATATATCGTTCATATACCGTATCTTCTATCAAATGATAAATAACATCTAATGATATTGCCAAATCTCCAAGATACTTATTTTCGAATCCCTCATCGCCACACCATAAGAAGCGCTTGGTTTCATCGAATGCAAACTTTTCTTTACACATTTTTACTGCCGACAATGAGACATCCAAGCCTATATACATAGGGTATTCCGCCAAACTCAGCTGATTTCCATCACCGCAGCCCCATTCTATAACATTCTGTATATGATTTTCTCTTACAAATTTATTCAAAACTTCTGCCTTAAACTCTGCCAGCTGATTATAAGAGCCGCTGCCGGAGGTGCCCCCCCCTAGCATACCGCTGCTCCCAATACTTGCCGCTGTCAAAATCCGGATCTACCCATTTCATAAGCGATATCTTTTCAGAACTGTCCATCTTGACAATCCTTGCCGGATCCACTCCTTCTTTTGTGAGCTCGGAACAAACCTCCTCAGTTGTGTTATCATCCATCAGCGCTATCAAAATCTTTTCGCTGCCCTCAATGAATTCTTTGTAGCTTTTCACTTTGACATCCCCTACTTGATCCACATTATCCGAGGGGTCTTTTACAATAAATGCTTTAATGACCTCCAAATTATTTTTTTTCAATAAATTATAAACTCGATTGCCCGCCTCTCCGGCTCCATAAACCAGTATTGCCCCCCCGCACTCTCTTATTTTTTCGATGAGTTTATCAAGAATGATATCCATTTCCCTTTTATCCTCCTCACAGGTTTTACATCCTTTTAAAAGACTGGCAGACAAATTTTCCTTCCGAACCGTATACGGATATTCCTTTAGCAATTCTTCCAGCTGCCTGTCATTACCTCCATGCTTATTATGATCCTGATACAAGCTGTTTCCTTGCTGTTCCTTCAAGATCGGGTCATTCCAGTACGCTTCTGACAACACGGTAGCTATCCCATAATACACTTCCATTATTTTCAGCCACAGATCATCCGCGTATGCGCACTTTTCCATAAACAATTCTTTTCTAAATAATTCTTTGCTGCCAAATAGATACGTCGGATATAAGATTCCCCCATTCCCGACCGCTTCCAGATCCATTCTGGGCATTCCCACATACTCCGCGCATCTGTCACACCAGCGTTCATAGGGTGCAAGCGTCCCGTCCTCTTCACACGTAATCAAATGTGTGTTCCTTGCAATTACACATTCCGGAAACTGCGTGTGATACTGCAATAGATTCTCAATCATGTCCTCTTTGTACAAAACATCATCATCAATGGTTATGACAATGTCCCCCTTGTATTCCTGAAAAGCATAGAACCACTTTTTGTGGGATCTCAGGTTTTCCTCATGCCAATGAACCTCAAAGCCATATTTTTCATATTTTGCCCAATCTGGCAATTTACCAAAATCTTTAAATTCAGAGGCTGATAAATATAAAATAATTTTGTCCGGCAGGACAGTTTGTCTGATGATGGTCTCTAATACTTTATATACCATACCTATTCTCTTTGGATAAGACGTAAAAGAAACAATAATCTTTTTCATATCACCCTCTGCAGTGTTGTGCTGATTCGCTCCTTTGGTATAGCATATAATACCAATTCCGCAGCTCTCCTTACATTTTCTACGCTGGATTCATATTTTCTCAAAACATAGCAATAATCATCCACAATCGATTTTAGGTACTCTGGTATGTCCACCAGATCGGATGCTTTATGATATACACATACTGCCAATACCGGCCTCGACGATATGATTATATGCTCTAAGCTTTTTAATAGATCCAGTTCTCCGCCCTCTATATCCGCATTGATGAGTGTAACCTTGTTTTTGATTACGGACCAGTCTGTCCGGTCGTCAATAAATTCGTTTATCGGATGAATCCTTTCCCGGTATTCTACAGGCAAATAGCTGATATTTTTTACCAGGCGCAGATACATATTTTCATCTGCTTCATACGCATATACAGCTTCGGCCATAAGCCCATTTGCAAAATACCAAAAAATATTGTCACCATTGTTGCTCCCGCAGTTGATCCAAACCTCATCTTCCTGGTGTTGATACAATTCTTCTTTGGTTCCGTCCGAGTTCTGACCCCAAAAATATTTTTTATCACCTGTGCCCTGTTCAAGACGGTAAGCGCTAAACTGCATATATGTCCGGATAAATTCCAACATAATTTCTTGGGACTGCTTATCATATAGAGAATCATAGGTTTCGTTTAATTCGGTAATTTTTTCGCGATAATAGTCAATTCGGCCGCGATCTACCCAGGGATGCGGCTTTGCCCTTATCTCTGTCTTTTCTTTTTCACTCAACACATAAAACTTTTCAATTCCTAATTTTTTGAACAAACATAAAATTTCATGGTAGCTTTCAATGTTGACAATTACGAATGTTTTTTCAGAGTCAAACTGGTCAGCTATTTTATCCGGTAAAATATAGGGGACTTTATCCAAAACCATTTTCCCCTCTTTTTTCGGGTCATAATCTAAGATTCCTTTTATGTCGATTCCCAGATTCCAAAAATACAGGACGACAGAACTGCTGTCTACCCCCCGTAAATATACACATCCCATTTTTGTATCTTGATCAGGGGACATATTATTCCCCCAATCATTGTGCTTTCTGTGGAAACCCGCTCTCTTTTCGTTCCCAATATCAGCTCTCTCAGCTGTGACATTTATACATTTCCTCCTACTTTTTTGTAAAGCTTAATACGCCCCCACTAGTCCGTTACACCATACAGAGAACACAAAAAGGAATTGTTTGGAGACGTTATCAAGCAAAATTGCTTTTTACTTCCATATACTTTTTTAAGAAAGCTCACTTGGGCATCCCTCATTCTTGCTTCCAGCAAACGTATCATTTCTTTTTCTCCTGCGCGATTATAGTCGTCAAGCATTATAACAAAATTATCCGCTAAACATTCCGGCAGATAAGGAAGCAAATCGCCTCTGGAAAGCCCCTCGCATCCCCATGGCCCATCAATCGAAATCAATGAAAATTTATTATTCCCGACAATGGTTTCCACTTCTGAATAGGAGTTGATCTCCGCATCATAAAATTTATTATAAGCCGTACACAACGGCCGGATATGTACATTGACCCCTTGAGGGATATCATTTTCTTTTTTGAAGAAATCGTGCCATTCCTGGCTTTGTTCAATAATATCGTACCGACACGAATGAGCCTTATAATAATTTAAAATGATCTTGCTGCTTTGCCCCAATCCCGCTTCCAAAATGTGATCCGGTTTTACGATCTCGAGGGCCCTGCACAACACATATAGATAGTCATACCCGACGGCCCAGCCTCCCGGTGTTAATGCTAATTGGGGATCCATCCAGCGGATGCCTTTGGCATAGTCCCAAAATAAATTTCTCTCATTTGCAAAACGCACATTATTCAGTATTTTTGTATTTTGCAGCATGACATAATTCGCGCGGTCAAATAAAAATGAATTCTCTAATATAGTATGATCATTCAGGCGCCCGGAAATGATTTTCGTGCTTTCAACACCGATTTCTTCAAGCTTTTTTCTTATTTCTTCTTCATATTCTGTTGTTGCGACTAATATATAATCAAATTCTATATTTGCTATTTCTTCAGGCGAATATACCGGATTACCCCCCCTAGCTTTTGAAGAGGGTATTGTCTGCACAAAGCCGGCCATATCGATATTATCCCAACGTATTATCTGGCTTAATTCCAAAAAGCACTCGCCCATTCCATAAACTAATACCTTTTTCATTTTCGTTCTCCTTTACCTTTTCTCTATTTCATTTATTTTTCAAGCTCTTAGTTTCATCCGTCATGGTTTCAATGCGCTCCAAAGCGCTTTCTAATATTTCTTGACTTATGACAGCAGGATCCATACATGCTATTTTTGCTTCCTCCACCTGCATCTCCAGCAAAAACGCCTTTACCTTCTGGGCAACCGCAGCATCCTGAATGGCAATCACAATAAAATCGTAGTCCACCTCCCGGATGTACTCTGGAGCACATGGGGAAAACCCACCGATCTCCTTATCCCTTACGTTTTGATCGATCCAGGCAGAAATTGAGTACTTATCATCTCTGCTTAGGCTTTCCATAAGCCTGATACCGGTAAGGCCCGCGCCATAGACAATAATATGGCTGCCTGTCTTGACGGACGAATAGGGATACAGAAAAGGCAGGGACTGGTCGTAAAAGACATCATAGTTCACTTCCAACAGGATTCTGGTTATTAGGAAAAGTAATCTTCTATACATGGATGCGTCGCATTGATGGCGATCCAGACCATTTTTAATTGTTTTATAGACAATAGGCATACTTTTCACTGAACGTTTTTCGGACGAACGTGTAATAGAAGTTTCCCGCTTAACATAATAATAGCTGGGCTCTCTCATAACATAGACATTGTCCGCCTCTAACAGGCATAACCAGAAAAATATTAAGTCACTTGACGAAAAGATCCTGTCATCTATCATCATCTGAATCCGCAGATGCAGATCCCTTTTGATTCCCCAACAATACATCAAAGGGAACAGTTTCCTAATAAAACAGCTATCCGTATCCTGTAAATAAGGACGAATTTCATCGGCGGAATAATACCCCTCCTGCATGGACGGTTCATCTAAAACAAACTCTTTCCCCCATTGAATATGATAACCGTTTAGATAGATCATGTCCGCTCCTGAAGAGATGCCTTTCAAAACCAAATTTTCAATCCGGGTTTCCCCGATCCAGTCATCCCCGTCCACATCTATGACATAATCACCGGTGGCTGCTTTTGCCCCTGCTTTCCGCGCACTAACCACGCCCCCATTTTCCTTATGTATGACAACGATCCGGGAATCTTTTTGGGCATACTCGTCACAAATTTGACCGCTTCCGTCGGTTGAACCGTCGTCCACCAGAATAATTTCCAGATTCCGGTACGTCTGGCGGAGAATACTCTCGATACACCTTCCCAGATAATCCCTCACGTTATATATAGGCACAATAATACTAATCAACACATTCTTATTCCGGTCCATTATTTACCTCCTGTTACCGCAGGATCTCCATCACTGGCCCCACTATTATCTGCCAATGCCTACAGCTCTACCTTGCTTGCCGGATGCACCTGTCGTTCCTCGGGCGGCGGCAGCTCCCTATAGTCGCCGTACAGCATCTTCAGGTATCGGTCATACTGCTTAAATATTTTAAAAGAATGACCCTCAAACTCCTTATCTATATAAGCATCGAAATATTTCCGTGACATCCCAAAACGGCATTTCCTGGGAAAAGGATATGTCACATGGCGTACAAGCTTCGTTTGTTTCCGGTTGGTTGCCTGGGCCAGCATTTCCAACAGCCGGAACCAAACATTCCTTGGAATTTTGCTCAAAAGGGAATACCATGCCCGGAGGAAACGCGACTTTTCGGTATTCTTCCCCACCATGGAATACTGCCCTTTCCGTATGCAGAAACAGCAGAAATAATGCAGACGGCGCAATAAAAAGCCATCCGGAACATTGTCGCAGTAGAAAATATCAATACAGACTCCTGTATGGCACTTGACATGTTCCTGCCCTTCCCGGAGAAACGTGGTATGGTTCCGCCGCATCTTGGCAAACCCCCACAAGTACTGGCTGTCTGTACGGTAATCCTGCAGGAAAAAACGCTCCGTATCCAATTCCTTTTTGCACGCCTTATAGAATCTCTCGTAATCCCGGTGCAGCATAATGATATCCGCATCATCGTCCCACGGGATAAACCCATCATGCCGGACCGCACCTAACAGGGTCCCTCCATCCAAAGAATATGCAATATGATATTTCCTGCAGATACGGTCAACCTCTACCAGCATCTCGAGCTCTGTCATCTGAAGCTTCCGCAGGAGCTCTCCCTCTACCTTGACCATGTTTCTATCCTCACCTTCCCCATCTGCCAGATCATACATTCCCAAGAACCGACAGAACGGCTGCGTATTTTGCGGTTTTTCCGTTCCAGGAAATCATCCGGGGCCATATCCTACAACGCATCAATCAGCCGGATGATGTCCTTAATCGGCATCAGCCGGTCGTCCACCTCCTTGGCCCGGTGATGCTTCAGAATCTCCACCGCTACCCCCTGCATGGCTGGAAACGCACTCCTGGTCAGCTGGTTCGCGTAGATGACGATGTTTACCCCTGCCTCTGCCAGCTCCTCCTCCGTGATGCTGTTAAAGGAAGTGGGCACTACTACAATGGGGGTGGACGCATCCTTCTCCCGGAACTGTCTGCAGAATTCCAGGATCTCCCCTGGATCCGTTTTCCGCGAATGGATCATAATGCCGTCCGCTCCCGCCTCCACGTAGGCATAGGCCCTGGTCAGGGCATCCTCCATGCCCCGTTCCAGGATCAGGCTCTCGATCCGGGCGATGATCATAAATTCTTCTGTGCGCAGCACGCTCTTCCCCGCACGGATCTTTGCTGTGAAATTTTCGATGGTATCCTGGGTCTGTTCCACCTCCGTCCCAAACAGGGAATTCTTTTTCAGCCCCGTCTTGTCCTCGATAATGACCGCGGACACGCCCATTCGTTCCAGTGTCCGTACATTGTAGACAAAGTGCTCCACCAGCCCTCCGGTGTCTCCGTCCAGGATAATGGGCTTTGTGGTGACATCCATTACATCCTCAATGGTACGGATCCGGGAGGACATATCTACCAGCTCAATATCCGGTTTCCCCTTTGCTGTGGAATCGCACAGGCTGGAGATCCACATGGCGTCAAACTGATCCAGGCTGTTATTGTTGGCTACAATGGTCTTTTCCGCAATCAGCCCTGTCAGGCCGGAATGGACCTCCAGCGCCTTTACGATGGGGCGCATGGTAAGGACCTGCCGGAGACGTTTCCGCCGGAACTCCGGCATCGCCAGCTTTTCCCGCATATTGTCGTCGATCTTCTTCACCGTCTCATTGCATGTGTACGGGACCTCGATCAGCTCCCCGCCGTATTTTTTTAGGTTTTTAAGCACATTTTCCCGGATGATGTTTTCTCTGGAATGAAGCCAGTTGTCCCCGTGGACCACATAGTCCGGCCTCAGCCTTTCCAGGACCTCATCATACATGATATCCTGCTGGACGAGCGTCTCCTTGACATACCCGGTCTCTTTTAAGATTTCCGCGCGTCTTTCCTGCGAGATCGTGGGAAAGCGGTTGAACCGGACCATCGCCTGATCCGACATCACCCCCGCATACACTTCCCCATATTGGGCGGCTGTCTTTAACACGTTCAGATGGCCTTCATGGATCACATCCGTACAAAAGCACGCATAAACCTTTTTCATTTGCTTCCTCCCTGAAATCCGATTCCCGCCTCCTGCGGGTCAGCGATTCGGCTCGATGATCCTTTGGATCAGAAAGCCGGCTGTCTCCTCTATTTTGTCAAAGGGCACCGCCTTCGGCAGCGTGGCCCCAAAAGCATTCTCCGCCTTTTGGATCAGCTCGTCCGTATAGAACAATGTGCCCTCCCGGACATCCTCGATGCCGTCCAGATAAATAGACTCCCTGTTTTTCCTGCGCATCGCATCCAGACGAAAATACGTCTCATCTATATAGGCTCTGATCGTCTCCTGCCCTCCGTCGATCCGGACCGGATAGCCGCCGATCTCGCCAAAAACACCGGGACAGTGCAATTTTTTGTTTCCCCCGTCCCGGACAGCCCCCAGGATGGCCTGAATGATCTCAAAATTGCTGGAGGCATTCATCATATTCCGTTTTGCGTCCACCGGCATGGCGATCCGGCATGCCGCGAACAGCTTATCCAGGTCCGGCTCCAGCTTTTCCCCATGATACCGCAGGTCGATCAGCTGTTCCACCTGTTCGGTCTGCCCTTCCTTGCTGATGACAACGTCATGGAAATGGCTGACCGCGTAAGTGACCTCCACCTCCCAGTAATCGGATATGCCCATCTCTTCTGCCACCGCGAAACGGATCCGGGGGATCAGATGGTTAATATTGCCGCTCCCGAAATCGGGATAGGCTTTCCCTGCTGTTTTCAGCCATGGGATCACCGCATCCGAATAAGAGGTATTGATCACCACCGCATCACAGTCCGCCCTTTCATAGGCCTCCATAATATTCTTGATATATTTGACCGCCAGGGGCGCCCAGATGCCGTATGCACGCACGGTTTTCCAGGATATGCTGCCATACTTTAAGCCCGGGTATGCCCGGCTGGAATTGACGATGATATCCGGCTTCCAGCTTCTCAGACAGTTCTCAATGGCAGAGATATCCTCCAGGTCTACATCGGAAAAAACAACTACCCCGCACCGGTTCTGCCCCCGGATCAGGGATGCCACCCTGACAATATTGACATCGGAAAGCATTTTGTCAGGATTCCTTCCCACCACACAGAGCTCCATCTCCCTGTCACCGGAGGACAGCAGATAATCCAGAAGATATCCCCCTACGCTTCCCAGGCCGATGATCATAATCCGGACCTTCCGGTCCCGCAGTTCCTGTCTTAACCTGTTGAGCTTTTCATCCGTCGTTTTCATATGCTTGTATTTCCGCAATTCCTTTCTCATAATCCTGCACGGTATTGCAGTTGAACCATTTTCGGAAGGGGATCACCCGAAACGCTTCGCTTCTGGCAAAATAAGACTGTACCAAAGCCAGATTCGTCCCCTTCCACGCCTCCTGACCCAGGGAGGCTGCCGCGTCCTTAAGCAGCGCCGGCTGTGAAAATTTCCAGATCTGCCCGGAGTTATAGATGGCGGTGAAGGGCTCGCCGATCTCCAAGGCGCGGTGCTCCGTATCATAGAGATAATGGATCTGCCCATGCAGGTCAAAATAATACGCAACGGCCTTGTCCGCCAAAATGGGATCCGGGCTGGCGGTGATGACATCGGACGGGGCCTCGCAGACCTCCCGGAAGGACTCCCGGTCAACCAGCAGGTCGCCCTCCGCAAAGACCGCCTCGGTAAAGCCCATCGGAAAGAGTTTTTGCAGTCCCAGGTACAGACTGTATCCGGAGCCCCATTCCGCATATTTCGTATTTTCCACCAGGATCATCCGATCCCGCTTAGGCCCAAACTCTTCCGCCACAGCCTTTTCCAGTTCTCTGTACCGATATCCTCCTACCAGGATATAGCGGTCAAACTCATACAGACCGACCAGGCGCCGAAGCATGGACAAGCGGCTTCCCGCTCCAGGATACAGACATTTCAGGCAGGGGTACCCTAACGACTGGCTGAACCGGCTGGACATTCCTGCAACCGTAACGATCAACACCCGCATCTTACCGCATTTCCTTTACACACATTTCAATTCCTTCTTCCAGACGGATGCGCGGCCTCCAGGCGGTCCGCCGACGGATCTTGTCCGTATTAAGCAGCCTCCTCACCGGATCCGATTCCCGATAACCTTTAAAGGTAATCACCGGATCTGAAATGCCCAGCTTGCGTGCGCATAAGTGTACCAGATCTATGATCGAAATCTCCTCATCCGTAGCCACATTATAGACGCTGCCGTCCAATGCCTCCGGTGTTTCTGCCAGTTCAATCACCGCCGCACAGCTGTCCTCATTGTGCAGAAAGGTGCGGTAATTCTTTTTGGAATTCTCCAGGAGCTCCACGCCGCCCTTTGTCCTCAGCTCCGTAAGAATATGCGGAATGATATGCTTGGGATATAATTCATTTTTGCTATAGACATTCGCAAAACGGATGGAACATCCCTTGATCAGCCCTTCCATCACAGCGTCTTTCATAAAAAATTCCGTAAGAAGCTTTCCGGTGGCATAACTGGTCCGTTGGGAATGTTCCGCGTTTGCCATCGTAATATAATCTGACTCGGAGACACCGTTCTCTCCCCAGGAATTCATGGAATATACTTCGGAAGTAGAACAGTTGATATACGTATCTGCATGGACCGTGATCGCCTGCTCCAGAAAGGATTTCATTCCCAGCACATTGGTCTCAAAGGTTCTGTTGACATAATAAAAATGCTCTGTGTGTACTACCGCCGCGCAGTTGATATAAATCGTTCTTTCGCATTCGGGTTGGATGCGCAGAACCTCCTGTTTTAATTCTTCCATTTGAGGAGCGTTGTTCAAATCATACTCGTGAAAAGTGAAGAGTTCCTTCCCAAGGAGATCTTCCACCGTACGCAGGGACGACGCAAAGAAATTATCAAACCCTACTACCCGATTCCCGGATGCTGTAAGCTTTCTCGCCAGCTCGTTCCCTGTCATTCCCGTGACACCGCTTATCACATACAGCTTTTTCATACACCACACTCCAATCTTTCCCGATAAAAGGGATCCACCTGTCCGTCAAAGGCATCCTGCTCTTTTTTGATATCATACGGTGCCTTCACAAAGCGCAGTTCCTCCGTCTCTAAATCCAGCAGCACCGCCTGGGCCATAGGATTTAGATTCCGTGGTTGTCCCACAGAACCGGGATTCACAAAAATCGTCTTTTTTTTATTTCGTCTTTTTGGGTCCTCCACTTTATAGTATTTTTCAAAAAAATGCGGATGATGCGAATGGCCGGAAAATACGTAGTCATATTGGCAATACTCAGATAACTCCTGTTCCGGCCGGATGCTGCCCCAATAGATATCTTCTTCGCTCCCATGAACCGCCAGACATCTTTTCCCTCCACAAAGGAATTCTTTTCTTCCGGCGCTGTCCATGTTTTCCATATATTGCCAGGTACTGTCCGACAAGCGTTCCCTCGTATATCGGGCGCAGTCCCTCCCGCGGTCCGTAGAAAACCGCTCGTAACCTTCGTTCCAGATGGCGTGCTCATGGTTTCCCCACAGGTTGCACAGAATAGGATAATCCAGTCTGCGGACACGCTCCACTACTTCATTGGAGTGCATTCCATAGTCGATCAGGTCACCCAAAAGAACACACCCCTGAATTTCCTGCCGTTCCACTTGTTTTAATAGTTTTTCCAAGGCATCCAAATTTCCATGGATGTCCGACATGATCAAGATGTTCATCTGTTTTCAATAAACCCTCTCTATTATCTGGGCCAGATAATCCGCGTCCGCCACATCCTCCACCTGGTCACCTTCGCGCATCTCATTGTTATACTTAAATCTGACCTCACTGTGACCGCCAGTGCCATTTCGATACCACTCATACTCCAAATCCAGATGTCCGATATCCACCGCCTGACAGCCAGCCTTGTAAAGATCGTATACCAGCACACAGGCAGTAGGGCCAAGTGCTACCAGGAAAAGCACATCTTCATCTCCGTATTTTAACGCTGCTCTCAAAATATCGTCATACCGATCGAAGGAACTGGTGGCTGGCGCCTCGATCCTCCGTATCCGCTTCGCATTCGCAAATAGATCGTTCCTTACCCCCAGCCGGGTCAATGCCCCCTCCACAAAGATTACATCCCTACCCTCCCAAATCTTCTGCAGCTCCTGAAATCGCCGTTTAGGAGCATCCGTTCCATTGTCCGCCAAACTGGCATACGGCCTGGAGATATAGGCATTGTGATATATTCTTTCCAGATTCAGCCATTCCCTGTGCTGTAACCGTACCTCTCTGGTCATATACATGCGGATCCCCATTTTACCATCCTCATTATACTTCTCCAGAGAGCCATAGTTGTCCGCCACAGCAATCATTAAACCCTCCTCATCGGTTTGGATCACCTCTCCCAATCTTTTGGCTAATTCGGCGTCGTAATGTTGAAATTTTTGCCGCTCATACCCGGCCATCAGTGCAAATTCCCCATCTCCGAAGCGGGCCAGACTTTTCCCCGCGCAGATCCCCCGAAGCGTCTCTTCATAGTCATAAAACTGAATCACATATTTATCCTCTCCTGCCTTCTCATCCTGAAGCTCGTAGCGGATATTATCCACCAGACGATTGGCCAGGCGCCGATCCCCCTCCAGGCTGCGCTGGATCGTATTGATATGTGCAAGACAGTGTCCGACCTTTTCGACCACCTGCCGGTGGCTTGCCAGCATCTGCAGCACTGTATTCTCTAGCTCCGCATTCCTGCGTTTTAGTTCCTCCTTCTCCTCCTTAAGCAAAATCAGTTCGTCTATACAGACGGAGACCATTTGCTGCAGTTCTTCAAACGACATCCTTTCCTCCATACCGATACGTTCCTCCTGCTTTAATGATTTCATTTTATCACAAAAAGCCTTTGAAAACAATCCTTACGCTTTCCAATTTCCCTGGCCGTTTTTCATGGTGGGTTATAGACTTTTGGAGCGATATCGTATACAATAAGAGCTATAGGATAAATACATAGGATCGGAGTGAAAACATAACCGCATGGATCCAACGAAAATCGCTTTTATCATTTGCACCAACAACGAATTGTACTGTAATGAATGTGTATGGTACATCGATCAGTTGACTGTACCAGACGGATATAGCACAGATATCATCAGTATTTCCGGGGCTGAAAGCATTTGTGCCGCTTACAACGCCGCTATGAAAAGCAGCGATGCCAAATATAAAATATATTTGCACCAGGATACCTTTATCTATCACCGCGGATTCCTCACAGACATCCTGAACGAATTTCAGTCGGATCCGTCGCTGGGAATGCTGGGCGTTATAGGGGGGGTAAACCTGCCCCCAGACGCGGTCATGTGGAACGCCAAACATGTGGGAACCACCTATGCATGCGACTATAATGAGACCTTCTGCCTTAACCTTTTCCAACAGGAAGCCGGAAGATATACGGAGGCGGAAATGCTGGACGGTATGCTCCTGGTCACGCAATATGACATCGACTGGCGGGAGGACCTGGATTTGGGCTGGGATTTTTACGACGTTTCACAGTCCCTGGAATTTAGAAGGGCTGGCTACAAAATAGGGATCCCTCATCAAAGCTCTCCCTGGTGTCTGCATGACTGCGGGCACTCCAAGCTGTCCCGTTATGACGACTCCAGAAGAATCATTTTGAAAGAATATCCGGACTTTTTCCCAGGGACCTTTGTACCAAACTCCGACACCGAATCGCTTTTATGGGAAGAAAAGATTTTTTCAAGCCTTCTGTCACTGATTGAAAAAGATGATCTGTTGGAAGCGTTTAAAATAAGGTCTACTTTAAACCTAAAGCGTCTCCACAGCAATAACCTGCAGTATGCGTTAAACATCCTGGAAATCTATGGCGAGGAACAGATCGGAGAAGTGCGGACGCCCTTTTTTAAAAGCGGCGATCCCTGGGAACAGATAAAGAGGAAGTATGATTCCGTCAAGTTCACCCTGCGCCATATAGAGCGGGATACGGATCCGGAACAGGTGGCCCTCCTGACCACCATGCTGCAGGAAAAGGCACTGTCAAAAGAAGCCGTCTGGGTGATTGCCAGACACTGTGTCCTGGATCGCTACAAGGTTTTCTGCAAGCTATTGCATTAACCTATATCTGCCGCAAAATTACCCGCTTAACGCGCGGGATCAAAGAGGAGTCGTTCTATGATCGGCGAAAAGAAATACACGGAAGAAGAAGCAAACGAATACTTTAAGGAACTGGCTGCCAACCGGGAGGTGATCCGAACCACCTACCAATATGTCACAGACACCGTCACCCAGGCTCTGCGGACCGAGGATTTTTCTAAGCTGTTCTCGTTGATCCCATACATCGAGAGCCTGGAGGACACCAAGGCCTACAGTTTTACCGGCAGATCCCAGCGCATTTTAAAATATCTGCACATCATCCAGCTGGAATACAACTATCAGTGCCCCCTGTTCTGTGAAGGATGCCCGGATGCGGACGCGGTTTACAATAAATATGTCTCCTGTCTGCTCGCCATGCGGCGGATCGCCTTTCACCTGCCGCCCGAATCCATCCAGGAAGCTGACTCGTTCCTGCGCACCTGCGTTCTGTCTCCCTTTGCCGTATACATGATCACCTCAGACGACCGCATCGATGCCACCGGGGAATTTTATCGGCACATGCTGGATTTGTACCGTGATCTCTGGAGCGAGACGGAAATACAGATGTTCCTTGGCTTTACACATTTGGGAGGTGCCGCAGATTGAACCCGAAAAAATTTTGTTTTATCCTCTGTTCCAACAATGAATTGATGTTAAATGAATGTATCCACTATATCCGGCAGTTAGAGATCCCGGAAGGCTATGAGCTGGATCTTCTGACGGTGGCGGACGCCTCCTCCATAACGGAGGCCTACAATGAAGCGATGCGGGAATCCGACGCCAAGTACAAAATCTATCTGCACCAGGATGTTTTTATCTTAAACCGAAATCTTTTGAACGATCTGCTGGCAATCTTTGCTTCCGATTCCTCCATCGGAATGGTGGGGATGGTAGGGTATGACGCGATCTCCCCGGATGGCCTCATGTGGCATGAGCCGCGGCTGGGAAATCTATGGCTGTATACCAAAGCTGAGCTCTATCCCCCCCTAGCATCCTACCGTTTCTCCCTGGAAAAGGACGGAATTTTTAATGCCGCCCTGATCGACGGTTTTTTTATGGCGACTGCCTATGACCTTCCTTGGGATACGGAGGACGTAAAGGCGTGGGATTTTTACGACGTCTATCAGAGCATCACCTTCTGGCAGCACCGTTACAGGGTGGTCGTGCCGAATCAGAAATATCCCTGGTGTCTGCATGATGACGACCGCTTCCTGGGCCTGACCCACTACGACACCTATCGGCAGAAATTTCTGAAAAGGTACCGGCATCTTCTGGGGAAGCGCTACTTTGAAATCCAGGAAACAGCACCGCAAACGAGGAGTCTATGAAAATACTGTTATATGACCGAGGTTCCTACACACAGGCCGACATAATCTATTATCTGGAAAAGCGGGGATGTGTCTGCCGAAATATCTGCTACCGGCAGCAGGGCTTGTACGAGGATGACTTTTTTGAGAGAAAGTTTGAAGCGCAGCTGAAAAAGGATCGCTACGACTTCGCCATGAGCACCAATTTTCATCCCATCGTCGCCAAGATCTGCGCCAGAAACCATCTGAAATATCTGGCCTGGGTCTATGACTCACCGATCGATACCGACCGGATCGAATACTACCAGTACCCCACCAGTTACATCTTCCTGTTCGACCGGGCGGAAGCGGAACGGCTAAAACGATTAGGCGGCGTCCATATTTTTCATCTTCCACTGGCAGTCAATCCGGAACGCCTCAAAACCATAACCATTACCCGGGATGACGTCCTGCGCTACAGCGCTGATATCTCCTTTATTGGGCAGTTCTATGCCAGTCCCCTGGAACAGATCCGACCGCTTCTGGGCCAATATGAACAGGGATTCATCGACGCTCTGACAGAGACACAGCTAAAAATATATGGCTGCCATTTTCTGGAGGAAGCCGTCACGGATTCGTTCCTGGAGCGCGTAAACGAACAGCTGCGCAAACAGGGCGTGCGTGACGTTGCCTTAAAAAAGGAGGGCCTGATCCGTTCCATCGACCGACAGATCACCCATACCGAACGCCTGGCGCTTTTAAATCTCCTGGGGCAGTCCTGGCGGACAACCTATTATTCCAACGAGAAGCAGGAGTCCCTCTCCCATCTGCAGTACGGCGGGACCGCTTACTATTTTACCGAGATGCCAAAGATCTTCCGCCTCAGCAAGCTGAACCTGAACCCGACTTTAAAAAGTATTCAATCCGGCATCCCACTGCGGGCACTGGATATTCTCGCTTGCGGCGGTGTCCTGTTCAGCAACTATCAGCCGGAGCTGGCCGAATATTTCCAGGATGGGGAGGATGCCATCCTGTACGAGAGCATCGAGGACGCCCTGGTCAAGGCCGACTACTACCTGCGCCATGACGACCTGCGCCAGGCCATCGCACAAAACGGATACCAAAAGGTAATCACCCACTTTTCCTATCCGGACAGACTGACGCAGATGTTAAAGATTGCCGAAATTTTATAGGGAAGCCTGGCCCTATGCCTCCCCGCATTCGCTCCGCACACGGTCCAGGATCGTCCGAACCGTCGTTCGGTTTCTCTCCTCCGCCTGTGCGCTCTTGAAATCAAACGCCGGATATACGGCAAGATTGGGGATCCGCGGATACTCCTCCTCATAATGCTTCCCGGTGTCCGGCACAAAGACAAACAGATTTAAAGCCAGATCCATCTTCCGGCAGGAGGGCAGCTTCTTCGTATCCAGAACAATATGTATCTGCCTGGCCGGAAGAAGATTATAGAGCGGGTAGCCCAGCAGAGTCGTCAGCCCCAAACAAGGCAAATCCAAGGTGCAGAGATAATCACATTTTGTTTCCAGCAGTTTGATCCTGCACGCCTCCTGGTCTGCGCCGTCCCCGGCGCAGAACTCCTCCGTCTCATAGGACAGCGCCGTGAAATACTCCTTGATCAGACGGAGCAAAGGCTGGTAACGGTTGTACATCTTATGTTCCAATAGAATCAATACCCTGCGCAATTTCTTCCTCCCGGGCCCGTCCTTCTCCCGGTTGATCTGCCGGCTTTTATGAGACCCGCTTTCATTATAACCGATATTTTTGAAAAACACCATATTTATAGTGCTTTTTGGATCCAAAGGCGCTATAATAAGCCTAGAGGTATTGCATATGTTACAATTTCCCAAAAATTATTTTCAGGATGAGACGCGGGACGGCTTCCACATCGAAGCCATGATGAAATGCGCCTGGGCGGCCGAGCTGGAGGTGCTGGCAGTGTTTCAGGAGCTCTGTGAAAAGCATGGCCTGACCTATTTTGCGGACTGGGGTACTCTCTTAGGCGCCGTGCGCCATCAAGGCTTCATCCCCTGGGACGACGACATCGACCTCTGTATGCCGCGCCTGGACTATGAGCGTTTCCTGTCTATTGCCAATCAGGAGCTGCCCGAAAGCTTCCATGTCCACAGCGAATATTCCAGTGATCTCTACGAACAGCCCTTTGCGCGGATGGTCAATGATCTCACTATCAGCTACCAGCCGGAACGGCTCCAGAGATTTCATGGATGCCCCTATGTGGTCGGCCTGGACATTTTCCCGCTGGACGTGCTTCCGGAGGATCCGAAGCAGGAGGAGGAAATGTGCCGGACATATAACGCATTGTTCGCCGCTGTGAAGGAATGCCGGGAGCACTCCGAAAAAGTGATCCGGAAGCTTCCAGAACTAGAGCGGCTAAGCGGCCTCCATTTCGACCGCCGCAAAAACATTAAACACCAATTACTCCATGCGGTCGGCCTGGTCAGCAGCCGGTACAATAACACGAACGCCCCCTGTATGACGCATTTAGTCTACCATGTAGGTTTTCACCGTTATCTTCGCAGAGAATGGTATCGGGACGTAGTCTGGCTGCCTTTTGAAAATGTCAGGGTACCCGCCCCTATTGATTACGACGCCGCTCTCACTGCGCTGTTTGCGGCGGATTATATGACCCCAAATTGCACTCCAGGACACGAGTATCCTTTTTATCAAAAGCAGTACAACATGCTGGCTGAAGCTCTCGTAGCGGGCCGAATGGCAGAATCGGTCACGCCGGATCTGTTTTAGAATCATAAGAATGAACCTATGGCCCCACAAAAGGAGGAACCTTATATGCTTACTTTTCCGGAAGATTATTTCCTCGGTGAAACCAGAAACGATTTTTATATCGAGCCTATGATGAAATGTGTATGGGCTGCCCAGCTGGAGGTGCTCGAGGTCATACGCGAGATCTGTGAAAGGCATAAGATCCAATACTTTGCCGCTTACGGCACCCTGCTTGGCGCGGTGCGCCATAAGGGCTTCATCCCCTGGGACGACGATGTGGATCTGCTGATGCTGCGGAAGGATTATGATCGCTTTTGGAAGGCGGCCGCAACCGAGCTCCCCGGCGACTATCATATACAGACCCCCTACGCTGTAGAGGATTACTCAACCTCCTTTGGGCGGGTAGTCAACAACTGGTCGATCTCCTACGACAAGGAACGGCTCCTCCAGTACCACGGCTGCCCTTACATCGTAGGCGTTGATATCTTCCCCTACGACACGGTACCCCTGAACCCGGAGCAGGAGATGCGGCAGATACAGACCATTTCCATTCTTCTGTCCACCTTTGACCATTACAAGGCTGACCCGGACAGCGTGCAGGAACTGCTCCCTGACCTGGAGATCCTCTGCGACACAAAATTTGACAGGTCCAAAAAGCTCACCTCCCAGCTGCTGCAGGCAGTAGACCGAGCGAGCAAGAAATATAGCAATACAAAAGGTCGCTCTGTCACTCATATGGCCGGGAATGAAGACGGCACCTATCATTTTAACAAAGAATGGTTCGACAGCAGCATCCTGCTTCCCTTTGAAAATATCTCCCTGCCTGTTCCTGTGAACTATGATGCCGTTTTAAAGACCATGTTTGGCGCCGACTACATGACACCCATCTGTTCCATCACCCACGACTATCCGTTCTATAAAAAGCAGACCGAGGCGCTGAAGAAATCCTTAGTGGATCGCGTTAAAAGAGGAGAACAGATTTCCCTGTGATATATAAGAATATATAGGAATATGAAAATGAGGGTTGACTTACGTCAACCCTCATGGTAGTTTTGCAATGATCCCTGTGATTACTGCAGTAAGGAGAGTACTCCCTGGTTGGACTGGTTGGACTGTGCCAGCATCGCCTGACCTGCCTGTGCCAGGATGTTGTTGTTGGAATACTTAACCATCTCATCCGCCATATCGGTATCACGGATCTGGCTCTCTGCTGCGGTGGTATTCTCCACAACGTTATCCAGGTTTGCAATCGTGTGCTCCAGTCTGTTCTGTACCGCACCAAGGTTGGAACGCTGCTCGTTCAGAGTCTTGATTGCGCTCTTGATGCTATCGATCGCACTCCATGCCGCACTCTGAGAGCTTACTCTCAGGCTTGCAATGCTGAGGCCGGAAGAGCCCAGAGACGCAATCGTAAGTACAATACGGTTGTCGGATGCGCTCTCTGCGCCTACCTGAAGCGCTACGCTGGAGAAAGTACCGTCAAGCAGCATCTTCTCGTTGAAGGTCGTGGTCGTTGCCACACGGTCGATCTCGCTTACCAGGTTGTCTACTTCCTTCTGGATGTAGCTCTGATCCTCAGACTGCTCCGTACCGTTCGCTGCCTTTACTGCCAGCTCGTTCAGACGCTGCAGCATGTCATGCACTTCGTTCAGCGCGCCCTCTGCCGTCTGTACTGCGGAGATGCCGTCCTGTGCGTTTGCGGATGCCTGGGTCAGTCCTCTGATCTGACGTCTCATCTTCTCGGAGATCGCAAGCCCTGCTGCATCGTCTGCCGCACGGTTGATCTTGTAACCGGAGGACAGCTTCTCAGTGCTCTTTGCCTGGGTGGCGGTCGTCAGTCCCAACATTCTGTTGGAGTTCACTGCGGTTAAATTGTGTTTTACTACCATATTCTATTCCTCCTTGAATTTAAGGCCGCTTCCCTGCGGCTCTTTTTGGCGGTAATGATTTTTACAGGTCGTACGCTCCTCCAAAAACCATTACGTTCTTGGTTTGGGTAAGCAATTTCTTGCTTTACTTGTATTATATATCGGCTCCGCCGCCGGATACTTTAGACCTCTTTCTATTTTTTCTTTTGCCTTTTTTGAATTTGAGGGTGTTCTCTCGTTTTTTCTGTTGCTGCGCCTCCTTCCAAAGGTTTATAATAGAAAACACCGGGAAACATGTCAGGAGGCGGTTACATGACTATATTTTATCTGGAATGGAAAAGCTTTTGCAACGAGGATCTGTTTGAAGTCCTGCAGGAAATGGGGCATACGGTGATCCGGATTCCTTTTGATGGAATTCCGGAAAAAGAGAGCAAAATTGAAGAATTACTGGCGCAAAACCTGCGGAATTTTCCCTGCGACTTTGTATTTTCCTTCAATTATTTTCCCAGGGTCTCCAACTGCTGTGACCGGCTGAAGCTCCTCTATGTTTCCTGGGTATATGACAGCCCTTATATCCATGTCTACTCTTACACGGTGCTCCATGCCTGCAACCGCATCTTTCTGTTTGACTATGCCATGTATGAGGAACTGAAAAACGCCGGGATCCCCACCGTGTATTATCTTCCCCTGGCCGTAAACCACAGACGGCTCGGCAGACTGCAGAACCCATCTGTGATGCGGCAGAGACATGCCTGTGACATCTCCTTTGTGGGCTCACTGTATTCCGAGAAGAAGCATCGGATCTATGATAAATTCCAGGACATTGACGCTTATACACGGGGGTATCTGGATGGTCTGATCCGTGCCCAGATCCCGGTACATGGCATGAACTTCCTGCAGGAAATGCTGTCGGAGGAAATTTTGACGGAGCTGGAAAAAGCTTACCCCACCGACCCCAACGCAAGCACAGCGCTCTCCCCCAAGGCGATCTATGCGGACTACGTGCTGGCAAGACAGGTCACCGCCACGGAACGCCGGGAAATCCTGGAACGGCTGGGCGCCGCTTACGCCAACGATGTCCCAAAAAGAAAAATCCATCTGTATACGCCTGACAGAGCGCTGCAGATTTCCGGTGTCCGGAACCTGGGGCCAGTGGATTACTATGACGAGATGCCCTATGTCTTTCAAAATACACGGATCAATCTGAACATTTCTCTGCGCAGCATCAAGACCGGGATCCCTCTTCGGGCGATGGATATCATGGGCTGCGGAGGGTTCCTGCTGACAAACTATCAGGAAGAGATGTTCCAGTATTTTGAGGCAGATCAGGATTTCGTGTACTATACTGACTATGACGATCTGTGTGCCAAAGCAGACTATTATCTGCGCCAGGATGAGCAGCGGGAGCGGATCGCGGCAAACGGCCGAAAGAAAGTCCTCACTCAACATAATCTAACGCTGCGGGCCGAAACGATCCTCTCAGTGCTGCAGGGAGAAAACGCCAATGAAAATGAGGGTTGACTTACGTCAACCCTCATGGTAGTTTTGCAATGATCCCTGTGATTACTGCAGTAAGGAGAGTACTCCCTGGTTGGACTGGTTGGACTGTGCCAGCATCGCCTGACCTGCCTGTGCCAGGATGTTGTTGTTGGAATACTTAACCATCTCATCCGCCATATCGGTATCACGGATCTGGCTCTCTGCTGCGGTGGTATTCTCCACAACGTTATCCAGGTTTGCAATCGTGTGCTCCAGTCTGTTCTGTACCGCACCAAGGTTGGAACGCTGCTCGTTCAGAGTCTTGATTGCGCTCTTGATGCTATCGATCGCACTCCATGCCGCACTCTGAGAGCTTACTCTCAGGCTTGCAATGCTGAGGCCGGAAGAGCCCAGAGACGCAATCGTAAGTACAATACGGTTGTCGGATGCGCTCTCTGCGCCTACCTGAAGCGCTACGCTGGAGAAAGTACCGTCAAGCAGCATCTTCTCGTTGAAGGTCGTGGTCGTTGCCACACGGTCGATCTCGCTTACCAGGTTGTCTACTTCCTTCTGGATGTAGCTCTGATCCTCAGACTGCTCCGTACCGTTCGCTGCCTTTACTGCCAGCTCGTTCAGACGCTGCAGCATGTCATGCACTTCGTTCAGCGCGCCCTCTGCCGTCTGTACTGCGGAGATGCCGTCCTGTGCGTTTGCGGATGCCTGGGTCAGTCCTCTGATCTGACGTCTCATCTTCTCGGAGATCGCAAGCCCTGCTGCATCGTCTGCCGCACGGTTGATCTTGTAACCGGAGGACAGCTTCTCAGTGCTCTTTGCCTGGGTGGCGGTCGTCAGTCCCAACATTCTGTTGGAGTTCACTGCGGTTAAATTGTGTTTTACTACCATATTCTATTCCTCCTTGAATTTAAGGCCGCTTCCCTGCGGCTCTTTTTGGCGGTAATGATTTTTACAGGTCGTACGCTCCTCCAAAAACCATTACGTTCTTGGTTTGGGTAAGCAATTTCTTGCTTTACTTGTATTATATATCGGCTCCGCCGCCGGATACTTTAGACCTTTTTTTATTTTTTCTTTTATTTTTCATTTGGCGGGGTTCCTTCTCGTTTACTCCGTTTGGGCCAGAGCCCGGTAAGCCCTGCAGACAGCGTTCACCTCTTCTTCTTTTACCGGAAGATCCAACAGCTGCAGGAGTATTCGATATTTCTCCGACAAATTCTCTATATAAGGGTTACCGTGATAATCGGGAACCCTCTTTAAAGTCTCCTCCTTCAGCTCCAGGAAGAAATCATAAGGCACTTTCGTCATACGCAGACTCATCATCTTCAGTGAAGGCAGATAACACAGTACCAGGAACTGGTATTCCATCTCCTTACAATATGTGTCCAGAAAACCGCGCCGCTCACATTCCGCCCACATCCTCTTGTCCACTGTCAGCATATCCGCATAATAGGGAGCATCCATCCGGAGTACTGTCGATTCCGGATTGACATAATAGTGATAAAGACGTTCCTCAAGGAGACAGACCCTTTCCGCATACAGATATAACAGTGTCGAAAAGAAATGATCCTCATAGGCCATTCCCTCCGGGAAAAAAATCTGATTCCGCACCAGAAAATCCCGTGCAAAAAGCTTGTCCCATACGGCATAACTCATAGGGGCGCAAACAAGGAAAACTCTGCGTTTCTCCTCCGTATCGATCCGCAATACCTGATCCGGCTCCCCGCTTTTCTTTGGCGCAAGTATCCGGCCCGGCTGATCGGTATCCCTCCAATTTCGGCACTGGACAATGTCGCAGGAATATTCCCTCATCCTGGCATAGAGAGTCTCATACATATCCGCTTCGACCCAGTCGTCGGAATCCACATAACCTACATAAGGCGCGGAGGCATACTGCAGACCTATATTCCGCGCCCTGCCCTGGCGCCCGTTCTCATCACAGTGAATGATCAGAACGGATTCCGGGCAGGACGCCTCTATTTCTGTGAGTCTGTCCCAGGTATTGTCCGTGGAGGCATCGTCCACAAAAATCAGCTCCAAATTATGAATCCCAATGGTCTGGTCCCGCAGAGACCGGAAGCAGCGGTCGATATAGCGCTCCACATTGAAGCAGGGAACAATAATACTAATCAGCTTATCCATAAAGAATCACCTCATTCTATACGCTTTGCACTACATAGATCTGCACATAAACCAAAATCTTGTCAAGCAAGCAAAAATCTACTATAATAATAGCAAATGACGCATTCGCTTGCAAAGGAGGAACACACATGATCCCTTTTGACCGCAGTTTTTTCCTTGGAGAGGAGAGAGACGGCTATTATGTAGCGCCCAGGATGAAATGCCTCTGGGCCGCGGAGATGGAGGTATTGAGTGAAATCAACCAGGTCTGTATCAATCATGGTCTGCGATGGTTCGCCTGGTGGGGAACCCTGTTGGGCGCTGCCCGGCATAAAGGTTATGTCCCCTGGGATGACGACTTGGATATCTGTATGCTCCGCAGCGATTACAACAAATTTCTGCACTTCGCTCCGTCCGAGCTTCCCGCTGGCTTTCAGGTTCTGAGCCCCTACACGGACGAGGGTTGGAGCCAGCCCTTCACCCTGGTCCGCAACTCCGACACCATCAGTACTGCCCCGGAGCGCCTGGCAGCCTTTCACGGCTGCCCCTATGTGATCGGAGTGGACATCATTCCGCTGGATGCCCTTCCTCCTGAGCCCCAGGGAAGTACTCTCTCTGACCTCTCCTCCATATTCCTTTTCAATAGCAGACAGGTATCGACCAAACCGGAGGAGGTTCTGAACTTTCTTCCCGAATTGGAAGAGCTCTGCCATACGAAATTTGATCCTTCCGGCAATCTGAAAAATCAGCTGCTCCGGGCCTCTGACAAGGCATGTCAGTGCTACGATCTGTCGGAATGTGACGAGGTCACAGTTTATTTTTCTCATGCCAACTACCGGGTATCTTTCCGCAAGGAATGGTTCGCGGAAACAGTACGGCTGCCCTTCGAGAACATTTTGGTATACGCGCCAAAGGAATATGAAAAGGTTCTCGACGCACTCTATGGTGACTGGCACACCCCGGTACGAAATTCGGTACATTCCATTTTCGAGGAACAGACGGAGAGCCTTCAGGCAGATCTGATCCGGCGGATCGAACGGGGCGAAACATTGTTTTAATTTCCATAAAAAGGAGCTGTAGGAAAACCCACAGCTCCTTTTTTCAGTTTCTGCTGTCCAAATGCATCGGTTCCGTATAGGAGGCTCCGCTCATGCGGCGGTAATAATCGTAGGCCGCCTTAGAATTTCTGCGCTCCTGACGGATATGCTCCCGCTCCCTGGCGAAGTACTGCTCTACCAGCTTCTTATTCCGCTGCTCCTGGGCCTGGATGGACACGCTCAGATCCGTCACCCGGCGTACCTTTTCCTGCAGTTCCCGGATCTGTGTTCGATACTTCTCCCGATTGCGGTTCAACTCATCCGCCAGTCTCTCATAAAGCAGCTCAAACCCCTCATCCAACTGATTGACCCGTTCGATGAGCCGCCCCTTTTCTTCGACAGCCGCGTCAAACCCCTCCAAATCCATGGTCTCTCCCAGGAAACTTTGCTCCTGCTTTTGGTTGTACTCCTGAATTTCCTGCAATACCTGCAGCTTTTTGTCCAAGCTCTCGGACAAAATCATCAGCGGATTCTCCATTAAACCGTTCCCTTCTCGCGGTTGATGCGCATGACCTCTTTCCACGTGTCCCGGACAGACCGCAGATGTCGGGCACACTCCTCCACAATCTCTCTGTCCTTCCTGGAATTGGCCTCCACCAAACGCCGTTCCAGATAGGTATAGATATTATCGAAATCCTTCGCCACCGGATATTTCATATCCAAAGTCTGCCGGAGATAATCCACGATTTTCTGCGCCTTTATAATATTGACATGGGCTTTCTGGATATCCTTCTGATCAATCGCTGCCTCTGCTATATTGCAGAACTTAACTGCGCCCTCATACAGCATCAGTGTCAGCTCCGCAGGACTGGCTGTCATAATCTTGTTATTATTATACTGGGCATACGCGTTTGCCAGAGCCATGCGTTCAACCTCCTAACAGCGACGTGACTGCGCTCGCACCTTGCTGCATCTTAGCCATGGCAGATTCCATAGCCGCAAACTTCTTGTACCACTTGTCCTCATAATCGTTGAGCTTCTGCTCCAACTCCTTGATCTTAGAAGTATAATCGTCGTAGTCGGACTTCATCTTTTTGTCATCGTAGAAATTGCCGAAGCTGCGGTACCCGTTCACGGATTTGGACATATCCGTCATCTTATCATACAGATTCTTGGACAGCTGGCTAAAGAAGCTAATCACCGTATCTGGGTCACTGGCGATCATTCCTTTCAGGACATCCGCATTTCCGGATGTGTTTCCATCATCCGGGTCGCCATCAATATGATAAGCATGCTTCTCATTGTCCGGTGCTTCCAGGTAGCTGAGCGTATTGATCCCAAAATTGAACAGGTACATCGTCTTACCGTTCACTTCCACTCCGGCAGACATCACCTCCTGCAAGGCGGAATTAACCGAGCTCAAGTTCTCATCGCCGCGCAGCAACGCATCCTTGATCTTCTGCTCGTACTTCTCCACCTCGCTGTCGGACATAGCCTCCTTTTCCTCATCGGTCAGAGGCTCATAGCCCTTGGCGGACTCCGCATTGTAGAGCTTATCCATCTCATTGACGAGGGAATTGTACTCCTTCAGGAAGTTCTTCACCATGTCGTAGATGCCGTCCACATCCTGCTCGGTGGTGATGGTAACGGACTCCCCGGGCTTCGTCTCGCTGAGCGCGGTATAGGTCAGTCCGTTGATCTCAAACACATTGGTGCTGCTCTCGAAGGTTGCTCCGTTTAAAGTAATCTTCGCGTCCTTGCCCTGGATCATGGTAGCGCCGTTATCCAAACCACCTACCTCCAACCCCATGGCAGAGAGAGCCGCCTTACCGCCCTCGTCCATCCCTTTGATCTCGAAATTGTTCGCCGCCCCGGACTCCTTGGAGCTCACAAAGAATCTCTGCTGCTTCGCGTCGAAGCTGGCGTTCAGGCCGGCATCCTTCAGCCGTGTCAGCACATCGGAAATGGTCGTGTCCTCTGTAATATCAATATCAACAGTCTGGCCCCCCGTAGACAGCTGGATTTTGCCGGAACCGTTAAATCCACTCAGCTCACTGAGCTTCGTCAGAGCGGTCACCCCATCACCATTCTCAGCAGAAACCTTGCCGCCGGTCAGGTATGCGGTTTTAGCCAGTTCATTTACTTCCAGCGACTGTACGCCGTTTACCGCATTCTCCCCAGTAATCACACTGACTGCGCTGGAATTAGAGACCTTTGTCACTTTCTTACTGTAAGCGGAAGTAAAGCGCATGTTCGCCAGATACTTGGACTGCAGATTCTTCAGCTTGGTATTCAGTTCCTTCCAGGCATCCGTTTTCCACTCGAGCTTGGTCTGTTCCTTTTTCGCGGTTTTGACCTTCGTGCTCCGCGCCTCCACCAGCTGCTGGATAATACTCTCTGTGTCCATTCCGGACATCAGACCTGATAAACGCATTGGCATATCTATATCCTCCTTTTTTGTCCCTGTTATCTTCTCTCATCCACCAGGATGCCCGCCATCTCCCACACCTTGGCAATCATATCCAGAGTTTTCTCCGGCGGGAGCTCCTTGATGACTTCCTTGGTGGACTTATCCACGATCTTGATCGTCACGCGGTTCGTCTCCTCATGGATCCCAAACACAGCCTCCGAGTGGGAGATCATGTTCTTATTGATCTGCTCCACCGCTTTCCGGATCTGTTCATTGGTCACCGTCTGCTGATCCCTGCCCTGCTCCTGGCTGGAGGACTGACCCTTTCCCTGGGCGTTCTCCACCACATTCAGGGTCTTATCCACCTTCTGCGCCGCCTGGGTGGCCGTCTCCGCAGCCGCCTCCGGCTTCTCCACCCGCGGGGCCGGCTTGGGTACACTCACAGGCTGCGCCTGTGCACTCATTACACTTCCAATCGGTTCCATCATCATTGTCAGTCACCTCCGTGTGAAAATCCTGTGTTCTCCTATACACAGGTACATAAATCTGGTTTCTAGAAATCATATCGGACATTTTGCATCAAAAGTTTAGAGGGCAGGAAAAGTTTTGACTGACAACACAAAAATCAGATACCTCACAGCTTACTGCGGGTATCTGATCCAACTTTTCAAAAATACCGACTTCCATCACCCCATCAAATTCTTCAGCGCATCCAGTCCGCCCGCGTCCACGGCCGCCTGGTTGGCCTCCTGGATCTGGAGATAGACCTCCTTGCGGTACACCGGCACCTCTCTGGGAGCGGAGATGCCGAGCTTCACCTGGTCGCCCTTGACCTCCAGAACGGTGATCTCTACGTTGTTATTGATGATAAGCGCCTCGTTTTTCTTGCGGGACAGTGCCAGCATCCTACTCACCTCCCTTTCTTGCCTGGAGAAGATCATAGATCGGGAATTTCACCGGATAATCGCCGCTTTCCACGATCAGCTGACATGCCTTTCTCTCACTCACATTGATCACAAAAGGCCCCTGCAGATTGACGCTCATCCGGGTCAGGTCGGAAGGGACCGTGACCGTCACCAGCACCAGGATATTCTCCTCCGACAGATTCCCCAGACCGGCCAGGAGCTCATCCTCCACCTCCGGATCGTAATCCGGCTTCACAACCAGCGGATCCATCACCGGCATGGCGAAACCGGGCTCGTCGATGGACTGCAGGAAGCGGATGCCGGCGTCGGTCCCCTTCTCCTCGTCATGGAGCAGGGTAAACCTCTTTAAGTCCGGAAAACCGATGATGCCCTTCTCAAACGTGATGACCTTTTCCTCCGAGATCTCTACCTCTCCAAACGCTTTCGTCTTGATTCTCATTCCGTACCTCCCTGTCAGATAAAGTTCAGCAGCGAATTCTGCATAACCTTGCCGGATGCCATCAGCGCCGCGTTGTAGGTCAGCTCCGCGCTGTTGAGCCCAATGGCTACCTCCGTGATATCGATATCCTCATTCTCGCTCTTCAGCGTCTCAAAGGTGGTCTTTTGGTTCTGCATACGGTTCTCGATCAGCTCCAGCTTCTTGCTGAGCGTACCGTTGTTGGTGATAGCCAGGTTCGCCTGATCCAGATAGCCCTGGAATTCCGTGATGGCGCCCTCAAACAGTTTCTGGCACTTGTCCTTGGAGAGCGTCCACGCCTTGGTCACCGCATCCAGCTGCTTCTGCAGCGTGGCCTTCTCGTCCGGGTCTGTAGCGGCCTCCAGCGCGTTCCCGATATTCGTCCGGACCGTCTCAATGTCAAGCACCTCCTGCATGGCCGCCACCAGATCGTCCACCTCTCTGCCCACGCCATGCTGGAAGCACTGATCCGCAGTCGAATTGATCCGGATCGTCTGGTTAAAGCCCACATCGTACTCGATCGCCTGACGCTCGATGTTTCCGTTCAGGTAGTCGGCATTGTAGGTGAGCTTCGTGCTCTCCTGCAGCCTCCCGTCCTGGTCATAGTCCGTAGATTCACAGTAAAAATAGTGCTCCGGGCGCAGATCGCCGTCCTTCCACTCGTTCTTCTCATAGGTCACCCGGATCTCGCCCTCGTCCAGCCCGGCGGTGGCAGCGTCATCCTTCGCAGCCGCCAGCTCCGCGAAGCGGTCGGAGCCCAAAAGGAGCTCCCCGGTCTCTGGCACGTAGATGACCGCCTTCGGATCCGCAGCCGCCATGGAATAGGGATCCTCATAGGCATGGACCGTCTGGATGTCCCCGTCGGCCGCCGACCAGGTCACGTCCTGATAGGTCACCTTTCCGGCCGCGTCCGTCTGCTTCTGTTTAAAGGAGATAGAAGGGCTCCCATCCTCCGCGCAGTCGTCGTATGCCAGGCGGATGCGGTGGCAGGACACCGCGTCGATATCCACATCCGTAAAGTCCTTCATGCCGGAGTCCATCTTATTGCTGTTGTTCCAGTTCAGCAAATCGCTTTCGGTGCCGTCCGTCCCTGTCTTGTGGGTCACAATGTGCGTCACCTGGTCGATGGCGCTGTTGTCCAGCTGCTCGGTGATCGTATAATGCCGCTTGGTATTCTCCGGGAAGCTCAGGGAGGTATCCGTGCGGTACCCTCCAAACACATAGCGCCCCGCGTAGTCCGCGTCGCCGGTGGAATAGATCTCGTCTCCCAGGGCCTTTAACTGCTCCAGGATCACCTGTCGGTCCTTCGCCTCCAGATCTCCGTTGGAGCCTTTTGTGGCCTCGGTTTTCATACTGGTGATGACACTCGCCAGATTCTTCAGCGCTTCCTCCGTCACCGTCAGCCAGGACGCCGCGTCCTTGATGTTCCGGGAATAATACTGTGTAATCTCCGTCACGCTGCTGCGCAGACGGAGCGCGCGGATGGCCACCACCGGATCATCGGACGGCCGGTTTACCTTCTTCTCCGTGCTCATCTGTGTGGCAAGTTTGTCCTGATAGATCTTGTTGGTGTTGATGTTGGACAGATTGTTCCTCTGCATGATCTTGTTGGTAATTCTCATCTTGGTCACCTCTTCTTGTCCCTGTAATCGCTCTGCCATCCATGGCGTTCTCCCGGTGAACCGTTCCCTCGATTCTCCGTCCCAAAAGCCCTTGTCCGGTCAACCCATCCGGGCGCACAGCCCTCCTGGAGCTCCCGTCCCTTAAGGCCCGGCCTGATCTTTCGGTTTACTCACCGATCAGACGCCGGTCTCCAGGATCAGGCGGTCGTAGACCTCCGTCAGCGTCTGGATCATCTTTGCCGCCAGACTGTAAGCGTTCTGGTACTTTACCATGTTGACCGCCTCCTCGTCCTCATCCACCCCAGAGATGGAGAGCCTCTGGGTGTCGATGGTGTTCCCGATGTTGCTGTAGCTGTCGTAAAACAGGTTTGCGCTGGAAGCGTTCAGCGCCACATCCGACAGGACGCACTGTAAAAATTCGGAAGCCGAAGCCCCCCGGAAACTGAGCTTATTTCTATTATATCCCATATCGCTCAGCGCTTTCAAAAGATCGTCCTGATCCACGCCGTCCGCCCCCAGGAATTTGGTGGCAACCAGCTTCGGATCGTTTAAGACCGCGGTCAGGATCGCGAAATTTTTGGCGGTCAGCCGATAGTAGCTGTCGTCCGCGGTAGCCACGGTCAGGCTTCCCCTGGCGAGCTGCGCCTCCGCTTCCACCTTTGCCTGCTGCTTCATATTATCCAGTTCGCCCGCGATCTCCGCGTCGGCATATTCGGAAGCCGCCTTATGCGCCGCCTCCTCCGCCGCCTTATTGGCCTTATCCTCGGCCTGCTTCTGGGCCTCATCCTTGATCTGCTGCTGAACCAGCGGATCCGTTACATCCTTTTTGTCCTTTTCATACTGGGCGGTAATTTCCTTCTCCAACGCAGCGATCTCATCCGGCGTGGGAGCTACGTAAGCCGCTGTTTTTTCCTCATTATACTTCGGCGTATAAAGCGCTTCATATTTCTCCCGGTACAGCTTCCCATAGATATCATCCGTCAGAGCCTCCAGGACTTCCTCCCTGGTGAGACCGAAATATTTGTCAAACCGCCCCTCGTCCGGGAACAGGTACTGCTCGCCGTCCGTAGCGTGATCCGCCACAAACAGGTCGATGCCCGGGATGTTCTCGGCGGTAAAACCGCTCTTTAAAATATCGTTGAACTTCTCGGCGAAGGTCCTCACCCACTCGTTCATCTGGTTCATGTAATAGGGGATCCCCTGATACTTGACCGCGGAGCCGATGGTTCCCTCCATGCCCACCCGGTCGTTGGTCAGACGGGACTTGTTCAGCTCGCCGTCCGACAGGATGAAGGTGTAGGAGTACATCGGGTTTCCCGCCTCGTCGTAGGTGATGGAATACTCCCAGGAATCATAGTAAAATTCCCGGCTCCCCAGGTTGATGATACCGCCCTGATCCGACAGGTTGCACTTGTTCATGTCCTGCAGATACTCGTTGTTTACCTGAACGGTAACCACATCGTGCACCGCCTTGCTCCCGTCCGCGCCCTCGATCTCCCGGGTGCCCACCTGGGTGATGGTGCCGTGGAAGTACTCGCCGTTGTTGCCGTCCCGCATCTCTACAAGCCCTCTCAGGGCGCCGCCCATGGCGGCGTTCTCCAGCTTGAATTCCTGGCCGTCCTGCCAATAGAGATCGTACAGGCCGTCGATATCGGTCTGATTGACCTTCTCATAATCCTTCCGGGCTACACACTCCAGCTTCCGATAGTCGTTGGTATTCACCAGAAGCTGCCCGCCCGCGATCTTCACGGAAAAATTGTTGGCTCCCGTCACTCGGTCCGGATTGTTGCTGTCTATGATCGGCGTCTCCTTGACCTCAATGTCCACGATCTCGGAGAGCTGGTCCAGCAGAAGGTTCCGGCGGTCACGCAGCTCGTTCGCCATGCCCCCGGTGGAGAGCTCGATGGTGTTGATCTGCTTGTTCAGGCTGGCGATCTCGGCAGCCAGGGAGTTGATCTCATCCGCCTTCAGCTTGATCTCCTGGTTGACGTCCTTCTGCATTTTCTCCAGGTTCCCGGCCTGGCCGTTAAAATATTCCACCAGGGAATCGGCGAAGCCCACGAACTGGGACCGGGTCGTAGCGTCCCCGGGGTTCTTGCTCAGCTCCTGCAGTCCGTTCACCATGAGCTGGTCAAAGAGGGATTTGAAGCCGGCGTTCAGGCCGGTATCGTCAAAATAATCCTCCATCTGTTTCATGTAGTACTGCTTCATGCTGTATTCGCCCACGTTGGTCTGGTTGCTCCAGAACTTCGTGTCATAAAATTCATCCCGGATCCGCTCGATCGCCAGCGTCTCCACGCCGGCGCCCGCGCAGCCGTAGGTCTGGAACACCCGCAGGGCGTTGCTGGCCTGCTGCACCACCTGCTGTCTGCTGTAGCCTTCCGTGTGGACATTGGAGATATTGTTGGAGGTCGTGTTCAGGGCGGCGTTTCCCGCCAGCAGACCCTTGTATGCAATATTTAATCCAAAAAATTGTGATGGCATCCCGCTCTACCTCCCTCGTCAGTGTCCTAATGTACTGATAATGTGCTCCAGCATCTCGCTGATCACGTTGATGTAGCGGCTGGCCGCATTATAGGAATTCTGAAATTTGATCATGTTGGACAGCTCCTCGTCGTCGGAAACGCCCACTACCTGCTCCCGCGCGTTGAAGGCCGATTCCACCGTGGACTCCTGGTTCGCATAGATGCTGCGGTACACATAACCGGAGTTGGAGATCTGGGACACCAGATCGTCATAGTACTCCGTGAAGGTCGTGCGCTTTTCCACGTTCGGATTCAGAGTGTAGATCTCCTCGTTGAACGCGCCCTTCAGCTTTTCCACCAGCGCCTCGTCCTCCGAGCCGTCCGGAAGCCGGAAGCCCAGCGTGGCAGGCTTCTGCATCAGCTCCTGATTGATCTGAAGGTTGGGCAGACTGTAGAGCGTCTCGGGCCGGGAGGGATCCTCCTCCTGGCGGACCCAGTACTCCTTGCCGTCCGCTCCGGTCACCTTTTCATAGCCCGGGGTGGAGATGGTCTGGAACAGCTGGATAGGCCTTCCGTCCTCCGCCCTCAGATAGCCGCCCACCTGATCCTCCGCGAAGCAGACATCCTTTAAGGTCTGATGTGTGCCATCCGCCAGGACAATCTCCAGGTCGCCCCGGGTCACTCCGGCGGCCTCCTCCAGGATCCCGTTGATCCTGGTCGTTATATTGTGGATCAGCTGGTCGAACTCCGCCTGTATGTTCATCAGCACGGACTGGGAAACCGCATCGTATTTCCCCTCCGCAAGATCCGTATAATCTGCACGGTGATCGCCTCTGGCCAGAAGCATCGCTTTCAGCCCGCCGATATCCGTGTTCAGATCCGATGAGATCTGGCGGGACAGGTCAAAGACCTCTGCGCCGTCGATATTGTATTTTTTGGTGCCGTCCGCCTGGATCGTATAGGAAGCGTTCTGGGGCCAGAAGGGTGTGTAGAAGCCGGTGACGGCATCCCTGTCCAGCAGGATCTCGTAGCAGAGACCGCCCTTTACGAAGTCAACGCCCTCGATCTGCACGGAGACGCAGCCCCTCTCATCCTCGTTCCACGTCATGTCCGTGAGCTCCGACAGCTCGTCAAGAATCTGGTTGCGCAGATCCCGCAGGTCGTTGGCGTGCTCTATGCCTCCGCTCTCGATCGCCCGGATCCGGTCGTTCAGCTCCAGGATCTGTTTCCCGTATTGATTGATCTTGGCGACCTGCTGCTTGACCTGTTTATTTAAATTGTCCTGATAGTCGGAAAGCCCGTCATAGATAGAAGATGCGCGGGTAAGCATCTCGGAAGCCCGCTGCACAAACATCCCCTGCGTCACGGAACTGCAGGGATCCTTCGACAGCTCCTCCACCGATGTCCAGAAATCCGCCAGCGTATCACCAAACGCCTCGCCGTGCAGCTCGCCGAACAGATTCTCCGTCTCCTCCAGCACCCCGCTGCTCACCTCATAGAACATACTGCGCCCGGATTCCTTGCGGTAGGTCTTATCCAGGAAATAGTCGCGGATCTGCTTTACCCGGGAATAAGACACCCCCAGGCCGTACTGTTTATTTGCGATAGAGCGGGGATCGACAGACATCGTGACGTAACGCCTGCTGCCAAGCTGCACCTGCTGCCTGGTATAGCCTTCCGTGTCGGCGTTCGTAAGATTGTGCGCTGTGGTGTTCAGCGCACTCTGACTTGTTCGCAATCCGGAGGAACCAATATATAAACTACCCATCAACGGCATGATCATTCACCTCAACATTTCACAAGGACTCTCTTCACTGTTTGGCGTCAAAGCCTCTTCTGCTGACTCCCATGGTGTCGCCGGCATTGTACGCCCCTCTGTTATAATTAGCGGTCTCGGGCGCCGTATTCGCCGCCTGGATCAGGTTCATCTCAAATTCCACCATCTCCAGCGCGTTGGCCAAAAGCTCCCGGTTTTGTTCATTGACTCTCTGCAGCATCCTGACCGTCGTCTGCAGTCTGTCGTGCACCTTCGCCAGAGCGGCCGCTTCGGCGGGCCTGGCGGAAAGCATGTCGATCAGATTTGTGAGCTTTAAAGTAGTGACATCCTTGTTCAATACATTAGCGATATCCGCAGTCACCTCTTCCCGTTTCTTCTCCAGGTTGGCGATCCTGCTGACCAGCTCTTGTTCCTCATCCGTGATCTTCTGTAATTCTTCTAAATTATTGCTGACAATAATCGACGTTTTCTTTTCCGATAATTCGAGCAGCTCCTCGTATTCGGAGCTCTCCCTGTTCAACACCTCTATCAGGTTCTCCATCAGACTAGCCACTCGAATTACCTCATTTCTTCATATTTCTGCAGCAATTTATCCGCAAAACTCTCCACCGGCACCCGGTACGTACCGTTGTCGATCTTCGCCTTGATAGGAGCCGTCAGCTCTGTCCGGACATCGGGAGCGCTGGCAACGGCTGCTTTCGCGGTCTGGAAATCCTTTCCAAGACTGCTGATCTGCAGCTGCACCTTTTCCCCCGCCGCCGCACCGTTTACCTGCTGGCTCTTCTTCACCTTCCGGGACTGATACAACTGCTGTACCTGCGTGTAAGCTTCAATACGCATATCGGACTCCTCCTTTCTTTCCTGTACTTATAATACTTATCGGCGGGTTTTGGGAATACTTTAGAGAAGGCCGGCGATTTTTATAAAAACACAGGCGGCAGAAACTCTGCCGCCCATGCGTTCACTCCGCCAGATACATCTTCAATCCGGCTTCCACCCTGTCGATTGTCTCCTCCAGGGATCGGGCCCCGCTCAGATAGTCCGGAAGCGTCTCCTCCAGGACTGTCCGGATCTGCTCGTCCTCCGCCGCCGGACGCTCCAGCCCCCGGCAGAGCTCCACCAGCTTCTTTGCATATTCCTCTGAATACACATTGATGTACAGCACCTCGTCCTCCCCATCGGCGGAAGCGAGGCTGGCCACCGCCTCCGCGTCGCTTCGATCCTGCCCCATCTGTACCAGCAGGGAGGCGGCATTGACCGGGAAGCCGTGCCGATAGTCCGTGTCCTGCACCTCCTGGGAAAGTGCAAACCGCAGGAAATCCAGGGCCGTGTCCAGGTGTTCGCTCTGCGCGCACACGCCGATCCGGATGCCGGGCGTAAAGACCTTTTCAAACGCGGTAAACTCTCCGTCGATCTGCTTCGCCATGCTGAGCGGGAGCATACAATCCTTAAAGCCCTCCGCCTCGTCGAAGGCCAGCTTGGCCCGGGAAGCCAGATCCCAGACACCGTAAGCGCGCGCACCGTTTTCGTGCTGCGCCACGAGGCCGCAGTTGTCCGCTATAGCCTTCAGATACATAAGCTGCTCCGAGAGGGCCTCCCGGTTCAGCTTCCCGCCTTCCGCCAGTTCCCCGCCAAAAAACGGATAAAATTGATCGATCAGCTCCTCCGCCGTCTGCGGCCCCATGTAGCTCTCATCCGCCGACGCCAGGAAGGCGGAAAGCGATTGCATGGTGCCCATATCCTCCGCGAAAATCTCCCTGCCCAGCGCCATGGGGAAGCCAAACTGCAGGGGCACCACATACCGGGAGCCGTCCTCCCTCGCAAAAGCGCCGGTGATATTGGCAAGCAGCGCGCCGCTCTCCTCCATGGGCGATACCACATCGCTCAGATCCGCCAGGACGCCCTTGTCCGCATAGGTATCTGCATCCAAGTGATCCAGCACGACCAGATCCGGCGCCTCCTTCCCCATCAGGATCGTGTTCAGCTCCTGACGGGCCGCCTCGTAGTCATGGGGACTGTAAAGCTCCGCCAGGGAATACATCGCGTCGATCTGGATCCGGACCTCCGGATGGGCCTGATGATACAGGATCGCCGCCTGCTGCAGCAGATAGCTTTCATCCACCGTGTACAGGGTCAGCGTCTCCGCCGTCCGGCGCACCGCGTCCGGATCGTAGGCATAGCGGTAAAGGGACAGCTTTTCCCCCTGGCCCGTCAGCACGTACACGGTCCCGTCCTTCTGGGCCGTCATCCCCTTGCACCAGGTATCCGTCAGGCCGAAGAACGCGTCCATGCCGTCCAGCAGCATCTCCCACTCCTTCTCCTCCGGCCGGTATCGAAAGAGCCCTTCCCGGCTCAGGGAAATCAGCGCGCCGTCCGGAAGCGCGTCTATATAGACAAAGCCGCTGCTCTCCCGGGGAAGCGAAACGACCGCCGTCTCCCCGTCCGGGGAGTGCTGCTCCAGGCTGCTGTAGGCGTCCGCGTCATCCACGGCGGTCACATACAGCGTGCTGCCCTCCGCGGCCAGCTCCTCGCCATAGTTTCCGGACAGGGCGGAAAAGCTGTCCTGCACGCTGCCGTCCTCACCGGACAGCAGCTCCACCTCGTCATAGTACAGGGCCGCCAGCACACCGTCCTCCCGCGCCACGATCCCGCGGACCACCGGATAGAAGCCATACTGCTCATTCAGCACCGTCCAGCTCTCGGGCGTGATCTCCACCGCCTGGCCGTCCGCGATCTTCCACAGATGTCCTCTGTAATCCTCCTCCCCTTCCTCCGGATAATAGGCAAAAAGCCAGGTACCTCCCGCCTCATTCCGCAGAAGGCTCGCCTCCATCCATTCCGCTCTGGGGAACGCCATCTCCTTCATCCACTCTTCGGTCACTTCCGCAAACGATCCGTCGTACTTCCATTCCCGCAGAGCGGTTCCGTCCGTCTCCTCCGTCTGAACCAGCAGACGGATCTCATCCCCCGCGCGGCTCACCTGCAGGACACTTTGCGCCGACCACTCCTCGGGCAGGGAAATCTCCGTCTCCACGTAGGCTCCCCGTATCTCCTGCGGCTGCTCTTCACGGGGCTCTCCGTTCCCCGGGCCCGGCCCGTCTCCGGGCCCCGCCGCGCTTTCGCTTCCGCAGCCGGTGCACACGCCCATCGCCAGGACGGCTGCTGCCACCGCCGCAAACCATCGTTTCCCAATCCTGTTTCTCCTCAATCTCTGACCTCCGTTTTCCGCGCCGCACGCGGCGCTTTATTGCTGCCTAAGGCAGTTTCCCCCGCTCGGGTCTTATCATAGGGAGGTCATGTATCAGAGACGTATCAAAGTGGTATACAGGGGGAGAAGATTGGCGGTTATTGAAATTGATACATCCGGGTAGTTCAGAAAGATCGTGATTGGGAAGCCTTTTTGCAAAATTGTCGAGAGCTCCTGCTCACGCTTTAGAATATTTTAGAAAATATTTATTTTAGAAAATATTTTGGGATAAGAAAGAACAAAAATGTGAAAGATGAAAAACCATGCGATCACCTCTTGACATTTCCTCGGAAAAAAGTTATCATTTCTTTACATCCTTTCGAGGACTTGTATCTTTTCTATCAGAGGGCTCCGCCCTGTTCTTTATAGGCTGCGGCCTGTTTCCCGGTCACATCTCGACCGTTTTTCAGTAGTTACCAACCGTATCATTGTACCTTATACCTTATACCATAGCGGCCCCGCGGCAGTCTTTGTTTCTCCTTACGAGCGGTTTATTTCCCCCTGTGTCTGTCTGCTGCGTTTGTACACCTGTCTGCTGCGTCCGTCTGCAGAGTCCGTCCACCGTGCCTGTCCATCGTGCTTGTGCCTGTCCGCCGCGTCCGCCTACAGAATCCATATACCTGCCTGTCTGCAGAGTTCATCTGTTGCGTCCGTCCGGCACTTCCCTACGCCACACGGCCGCATCCTATCCGGCAGTTTCTCTGCGCTGTCCCATCCTGCTGTCCCTTCCCACCAATCCACCTTTCGAAAGGAAACCCATGAAACACACCCGAAGTAATCCAACCAAAAGTAATCCGATCCCAAGTAATCCAACCAAAAGTAATTCCATCCCAAGCAATCCTGCCACCGATCATCCAATCCGGACGGCTCCCCTTTCAACGAATCCTCCTTCCG
>CANPWJ010000003.1 GCA_947584035.1 uncultured Acetatifactor sp.
GATGACAGGCACTATATCCGGCGCAAGGCAGACCTCGATGACCGGCTTTATCGGATGTATGACAAGATAGAGGAAACAGAGTCACGGCTCATCGAGGCGAGGGCGAAAAAGACTGCAATCGAAGCGGAGAAGATCACCGGCGATAATATCTACAAGGTGCTGATTTATTTTGACAGGCTCTACAAAGTGATGAATGATGTAGAGAAGCGGCAGCTTATGGAATCGCTGATTTCAGAAATACAGATTTTTGAGGATAGGCAGCCAAACGGTCAATGGCTGAAATCCATAAAATTCAGGCTTCCCATTATCGAGGGAGATATGGAAGTGAGTTTGGATGATGAACATGTTGAGACGCTCGCCTTGCTGTCCAATCAGGCCTGAGAGAAAGGGCAATTCTTATGGATAAAAGAAATTATGATCTCATAGAACACTATATGCTGTCCTGTATGGAGGACAGCGCGCATGACAAAGAACACATATACCGCGTGTTGTATGCGGCGCTTGAGATCGCAAAAGAGGAAGCAAATGTCGATTATGATGTTTTGATCACTGCGTGTTTACTGCACGATATCGCCCGAAAAGAGCAATATGACGACCCATCGGTATGTCACGCGCAGGTCGGCGGAGAAAAAGCGTTTCGTTTCTTGCAGAACCACGGTTTTGGTAATGATTTTTCCCAAAAAGTAAAGCACTGCATTCAAACGCATAGATTTAGAAATGATAATCCCCCTCAAAGTATGGAGGCTAAGATTTTGTTCGATGCTGACAAAATAGATGTAACGGGTGCAATCGGAATCGTACGCACCTTACTGTACAAGGGGACAGTTGCCGAGCCTTTGTATACCGTCGCATCTGACGGTACGGTATCAAACGGAGAAGCCGATACTGCGCCCTCTTTTTTTCAGGAATACAAGCGTAAGCTGGAGGGGATATACGCAAAGTTTTATACCGTACAGGGCGAGAAAATAGCGAAACAAAGACAGCAAGCGGCAATTGATTTCTATGAGAGCTTGTATGATGAAGTGCGTTCGTCCTATCAAAATGGGGAAAAGCTGCTGTCACAGGCCCTTGGAAACGACGATTGACCTGTTCTCAGAAACGAACACAGTGCCAACACAACCGCCGACTAAGAATTTTACAGTTTGATATCCAGGGTATTCCCCACGCTGAAAGCCAAGAGCTCTTTGCATGTTTGTATATCATTGCTTTTTTTGAGTTTTTCAACTCGGATGGATATTATGAGTGCTGTCTACAACCACCAGCCCTTTCTTCCTTATAACATATGTAGCGTATGGCTGTTTTGTAAATTGCTCAAGTGTAACATTGTTAATCAATCTGTGCCTATAGTATCCGGCTTCTTGTGCTAGGTGTTGTGCTGTATTGTATGAGACATCCAGCACCTTCGCTAAGCCGAGAAGCCACTCGGAAGAATGCCCATATACGGTATGCACAGTGTCAAATAAATCTTTATTCGTATTCATCATGTTTCCTCCTTCGTGGTAATAGCTTAACACATCCGCAACAGAATGTCAATATATTAGAAAGATTGATTAGAGATTGTATTATAGATTGCGAATATATTGACATACAATTGCTCGGTGTGATATACTGTAACCTATGAACATGTCAATCAAAATTGTCTGAGGGAGGAATCAATATGTATCTTAGAGTGAATGAGCAACAGCGATTTTTAGATAATCTGGAACTGCTCAAAAAATCGGAGTATCCTACGCAAAGAGTGACAGATGGGTACGTCGTAAGTCATTATTTAGAAGTATATAAGAGGTATTTATCTTCGACGGAAGCAATTGATCGTGCGTTGATTGAATCAGATTCAAAGCAAGGAGCAGGAAAGGCAGTCAGCTTAGGCCTGAGGGAGACTGCGTATCAAAATTTGAAACAATTAAAGGAGGATCTCGATCGAGCAACCGGCCGTAAGCTCTTTCCGGCACAGGTGCTGGATATACTACTCCTGCTTGTTTTGGACAAGAAGTCGAGCGGTGAGCAGGACGGCGCAGAAACCGCTGATATCAGGAGTAGCGACATCGTCTATGCCCTGGTTCCTGCTCTTGTCCTGCTCCTGAAATCGGAAACCCATGGAATAGAGCTGGGGGTAAAGGAGCAGGAGATCAAAGATGAGCTTGCTAAAACTTTGTTAAAACTTGGTCTCCTTGTGCGGAATAAGTGATGATTTCTGGGGGCTGTCGGATATCATGCAGAAAAAATGTACGATTTAAATAGAAAGGGAGATGACAGATGGCACGGTGGATCACGCAATCAACGATTGGAAGTATCTGCAGGATACCTTTCAGGCATGGTATCAAACGATGCGTCCGAAGATAGTGGAAATGTATGAAACACAGAATATCAAGCCGTTGCCGGTCTGGAAGTGAAAGGGCGTTTATAACCGATTGTTTTTGGAGCGGGGAATCGTCTGTCGGTTATTCTGTTAGAAAAAGGAGGTTTCGCATGAAATTATATTGTATGTCCGATATTCACGGCTGTTTTGGGGAGTTTGAGGAAGCGCTGTCGCTGGTAGAGGAGCATCTGGCGGAAGAGGATGTCAGACTGATTCTCCTCGGAGATTATATCCACGGCGGCGCGGACAACAGGGGTGTACTGGACAGGGTTATGGCGCTCCAGCATCGGTACGGTACGGATAAGGTCGTGGCGCTCATGGGAAACCATGAGGAATTTGTCCTGCAGGGTGATTCCAGTATCGATTACCTGATTAAGACAATCTGGAAGGATGACAACGGCGAGGACGACGATGGAGAGGACGACAAGTACATCCGCTGGATGGAAAATCTACCCTGCTATTACACGGAGGGCAATACTATCTTCGTCCACGCGGGCATTGACGAGGAGGCCGGCGACCTGTGGGAGTGGGGAACAGGAGAGGAGATATTTACCGGCAAATATCCTGCGGAGACAGGGCAGATCGAAGGCCTCGAAATGAAGGTGGTGGCGGGGCATGTGGGTACCGCCGAGATATCGGGAGATCCCTGCTACCATGATATCTATTATGACGGGGCAAGCCACTATTACATAGACGGCACGGTTCTTAAAAGCGGCAGGATTCCCGTGCTGAAGGTGGATACGGAGACGGATCAATATTACAGAGTGACGGAATCCGGCGACTGGCTGATCCTGCCCTATGAGGAAGAGAACTAATAAGCACTGGTGATTGATGAGTCGGAGAAACCTTTATTCAAACACATCTTTCCTAGCTGCATCGTCCTGCACATAGAAATAGGCGATCAACGAAACGAGAAGCGTTTATCAGACAGATATGGATGTGGTAAAAGCAGATTGAGATCAGTCAAATATCTGCCCTTGCAGGAAGGCAGATATGCTTGAAAAAATAGAGCAGGAAGAAATGCGGGACATACATTGCGAAGAGGCAGAACCTATGCTATGATACATATAACGCAATGCGTGGAGGGCTATGGATATGGATATAGCGAAAAGGATCACAGAAATTCGTGAGGAGACAGGCGAGAACAGGAAAGAATTTTCGGCTCATACGGGGATACCTGTCCGTACTTTGGAGGACTGGGAGGCGGGCAGACGCACTCCGCCGGAATATATTCCGCGGTTGATAGAGTATCAAATGAAGTATGAGAAGCTGATGAAGAAAAAAGGATAGCTTCAACTGCTTCGAATTCGAAGCAGTTAGAATAGAAGTGATCGGATGAGATAAGTTTAGAATTGGAGGCTGCATATGGCAAACAATATAAAGAAAGATGTGATTCATGCCAAAGGTTTTGACATTGGAATATACACAATTGACTATGAAAATGAGTTTATTTCGTTGACTGATATTGCAAAATATAAAAGCAATGCTCCTAATGATGTAATTAAGAATTGGATGAGAGGCCGCGAGACACTCGAATTTTTGGGATTATGGGAAAGCTTGCATAACCCGGATTTTAAACCCGTCGAATTCGACGGGTTTAGAAGTGAAGCTGGATTACATGCATTTACTATGTCCCCAACAAAATGGATTGAGAGTGTGAATGCTATTGGTATTGTCACAAAAGCGGGACGTTACGGCGGTACATATGCTCATTCGGATATAGCGCTGGAATTTGAACCGTGAGATAGCCAAGCTGAATTACCGCATCCATACGGATGCGATCAAAGATAATCTGATACCGCTGGAGCTTACGCCGGAGCAGATCTCATACAAATATGCGAATGAAGCAGACCTCTTAAATGTCGCATTGTTTGGCAGAACGGCGAAACAGTGGCGGGATGCTAATCCGGGCAGAAAAGGCAATATCCGGGATGATGCGGATCTCAATCAGCTTCTGGTACTTGCAAATATGGAGAGCTACAATGCGGTACTGATCGGGCAGGGTAAAAAGATGTCGGAACGCTTGGTATTGTTGCGAGAACTTGCGGTCAAGCAGATGGAAACTTTATCCTTAGTCAGCATGGATAGTCTGAAAAGGCTTCCGGGAGGCGATCCTGAGTGAAAAGACAGAGGAAATGTTATCTTTACACCCGCGTATCTACGGCTGCCGGTTCATGGAAGGGAGATGAAAATCCCGCCCTTGGAATCGCAGTCAACAGTCGAGTGCGTGGTGTTGATTTCAAAAAATAATATGCAAACAAGAAGGTAGAAAGCTATGATTTTATCAGATAAAACGATAATGAAAATGATCGGGGAGAAAACACTTGTTATCAAACCGCTTGATAAAGAACAGATACAGCCTGCAAGCGTTGATATTCGTTTGGGAAATACGTTCGGTATCGTGGAAGATACCTCATCGGGTATCCTGTCTATGGAAAAGAAAATTTTGTATAAAACCATTACCGCAGATTCCTATCTTTTATTACCAGGGCAGTTTGTCCTTGCCACAACAAAAGAGTATTTTGAACTGCCCAATGATCTCACCGCTTTTGTGGAAGGAAGAAGCTCATTAGGCAGAATGGGGTTGTTTATCCAAAACGCCGGCTGGGTAGATCCCGGCTTTAAGGGAGAAATCACATTGGAGCTTTTTAATGCAAACCGATGTGCGATAGAATTAAAATCAGGGCGCCGAGTAGGACAGCTTGTTTTTGCAAAAATGGATATGGCTGCAGACAATCCCTATAACGGAAAATATCAGGGTCAGACAGGCGCAACCGGTTCACGAATAGATAGGGACACCGATAAATAATTTTTATATAGCAGCATATTGAGGCGAAACGCACCTTGGATGAGATGGATTTGACGGCAGCGGAGAAGAAGTAGAAAGACAGACAGTATGAGGCAATCAAGGCGTATGTGCTGGAGAAATTCGGGTGGAAGGCCAGCAATCTCCATAGAAAAGATATTCCAGATAAGACAGCGCTGTTTCCACGCGCGGTGAATTAGCGATGATTCCGACATAGACGTCTCCGTCAAAACCGGCCTGTTGGATCAGCTTGGCTTCGGAAAAATTCAGTCCCATAGGGTATTCCTTCGTGACGGCGCTGTAGGTGAGGGAAGGATCGAATTGTAATTCGAAGGCATTGTCCTCTTCGATGTAAATATTGTCTGTGATGTAAGGCTTTACCGCCTCATAGAAGGAAGCGTCCGTATCGGACAGCAGTGCTTCGATGTTGCAAAGATAACCGTTCTGTGAAAAAGCATCGAAGGCTTCCCTGTCCATCAGGACGATGTCCAGCTGCTCGTCGTCGATGGCGGCGAGGAGTTTCAGACGTGACGCATACGTATATTCGTGATACGGATTGTTTTCGTCGTCCGTCAGATAGAGGTTTTGATACAGCCGCAGGGTATCGTGGGAGATGTCAGCTCCTGTGGCGTTCAGAAAATCCGTGCCGAGCTGTGTGGTCAGGGTTTCTCCGGCATTTACATTGACGAGAGCTGTATACAGAATGGGCGTCTTATCGGTAAAATGCCGGTAACAGCTGTAGACAACGACGTAGAGAAGGATGCCGAGCAGGAGCAGAGGCAATTTGAAATAATCCCAGAGATACTGTAGTTTTTTCGTTCCGTGCAGATTTCGCAAGGTTTTGAGATCTGCACGATTTTTAAACTTCCGCTGAATCGGCCGCATGATATTACTCCTCTGTATCCGCTGTCTCTTTTTCCTTATTCACAGAATCTTTTCCCTGACAGAGCAGCAGGATATTGGAGAGCGGATAAGAACACAACAGTGCGCACAGGCCCTCTCCGAAAATAATCGCCGGAGTGAAAAATCGGATAATGACGAGGGCCATCAGAAAATAAATGAGTGCCATCAGCGCGGTACATAAGAGAAAGCGCATACCGATCAGGATGGCATTTTTAAACATGGACAGCGTGGTATTCTGAAATCGCGCCAGCAGAGGGAAAATATACATCAGGACAATCGCGTAGGCAGCGGCGGCAACGAGAAATATGGCAGTGATGATGGTCCATAGCGCATTGGAAAATCGCATATGGTACAGTACATATGCGTCAACGCCCAGCAGGATTCCTGTAAACAGCAGGATCAGCCAGATGACCGTCCCCTGTTTGAAATTATCGCGAAAAGCGCGGAAGAACGATCTTGTGACATTTCCTTCCTCGTTTTTGGCCATCTTCAGGGTGACATAGAACAGCGCGGCGGTGGATGCGCCTGCGGTAAAGACCGGCAGGCAGCAGACGAACCACAGGACATTCAGATAGGCGCTGTATGCGATTTTGGTGATGAGAGACATCAGCGGTCCTTCCGGACTCAACAAGTCGCGCATAACGCTCCTCCCTTCTCAGTTTTCGGTGGACTCCCTGAAAATCAAGCTTGTCTCGGTGTGGATCGTGCGGTAATTCAAGGACGGTTCTTTGATTCGGGATATCAGCAGATGTACTGCGGAGAATCCCATGATCTGACTGTGAATATGCACGGTAGTCAGGGACGGAGAGATCACCTTGGATTCCGGCGAATCGTCGAAGCCGCACAGGTAGACGTCCTTGGGAACGGATATCCCCAGCTTGTTGAATACCTTCAGCGTATCCACCGCAATAAAATCATTGGCACAGATAAACACATCCGGCAGCTTGTCTATTTTCTCTATTTCTTCTAGCAGGTATTCCCTGTATTCTTCAAAACCGGGATTTTTGACATTGCTTTTGTTGCCTGTGATGCAGCAGTTTTCCGGACAGGGCAGACCAAGTAAGAACATGGCGCTGCGATAGCCCATATAGCGCTCGAAGAAAGACTGACAGTGTCGAATATCCCCGATAAATCCGATCCTCTTTCTGCCCCGGTCAGCCATCTCCCGGACAAAGCGCCGGATATTAGACTGATTGTCCATATAGAGATGGTCCGCCTTGAGCGGTCCGTTCTGATTGTAGACGGGAGAGTCTACGAAGAGGACGGGCGTATCCAGAGCGCTGAGCATGGAACAGTAATTGAAATCAAACATCTCGATGCAGATAATTCCTGCGGTACGGTCCTCCGCATAGGAAGCGGGGAGCAGAAGCTGTTCGATCTCGTGCTCCTGGAGACGGTGCATTGTAAAGCTGTAGCCCAGCACAGAGAGCTCTCTCTGGAATTTATCCAGCATGGTGGAGGCAAAATGGGAGCTTCCTATGAAATTGGAAGTAAACAGGGCGATTTCTCGCTTGTCTGTGGGGACAGGAACGGAATCTTCCAATTCCAATTTGGAGATATTGACATAGGAAAACTGTTTATATCCCATCTCGATTGCTTTTTTCAGTACTTTTTCTCTGGTGGCTTCGGCGAGGATACCTGTGTTGTTGATGGCCTTGGAGACGGTATTGCGGGAGACGCCCAGCTCGTCGGCGATATCCTGAATGGTAACGCGAGTTGCCATAAATGTCACATCCTTTTTCTAGCTTCTTTATTTTACCCATGATTCTGGATTGCGGTTTTCACATATCAATTATAATGCACAAATTACAATGTGTCAAATGTAAAAAACATAACGGTTACTTCGCAGATGCTGTTCTGGTATGAAGCATCATAGAATGAGTCAAATGTAAAAATAATTTTTATAAATGTAAAAGATATATTGACTAAATGTAAAACAAGTGGTATAGTATGGATACCAAATAGTGGCTCAAATTTTTACAAATGCACAAATTGCAGAAAACAGTACATAAAAGCAGGCGTAAAAAGAAAAATGAGCGGAAGGGAGAAACGTTATGAGCACAAGTACAAAAACGAAAGACGCGGGATTCCATAACAGTCTCATCTATGTCAGGCAGCACTGGCGGCTGTACGTGTTTTTCCTGCTGCCCGCCCTGGCGCTGACGATCATCTTCAAGTACATTCCCATGGGTGGCATCCTGATTGCTTTTGAGAAGTACAATCCGATCCGGGGCATTCTGGGGAGTGAGGTGGTGGGATTCCGGCACTTCCGTCGCTTTCTCTCGTCGCCGGATTTCCTGAGTTATCTGGCGAATACACTGAAACTCAGCGTGTACGGAATGTTGTGGGGCTTTCCCGTGCCGATCCTTCTGGCGTTCCTGTTGAACAGGATCAATCGGGTAGGTGTGAAAAAGAAGATCCAGCTGGTGCTCTATATGCCGAACTTTATCTCGGTTATTGTACTTTGCGGTATCGTCCGGATCCTTCTGTCGGTTACGGGACCTGTCAATTTGTTGTTTGGTTCACAGATCAACTTTATGACCATGCCGGAGGCTTTCCGAAGCATCTACATCGCCAGCGGCATCTGGCAGGGCGCAGGCTGGGGTTCCATCATCTATACCGCGGCGCTCTCCAATGCGAGCAAGGAGCTGAAGGAGGCGGCTGTGATCGACGGCGCCAATATCTTCCAGCAGATCAAGGCGGTGGAATGGCCTGCGATCAAGAGTACGGTGATCATACAGTTCATTATGCAGGCGGGCAATATTATGAGTATCGGTTTTGAAAAGGCTTATGCTCTGCAGACCGACTTAAACCTTAAATCTTCGGAGATCATCGCCACTTACGTATACAAGAAGGGCCTTATTGACGGGGATTACAGTTTCTCCACGGCAGTAGGACTGTTCAACACCGTGATCAATGTTATTTTGCTTTTGGCCGTCAACAAGATCGTTGCCAAGATGAATGACGGACAGGGATTATAGAAGGGAGTATTGCTATGAAGAAAAAGAGCAAATTTGCCAGATATTCGATGCAAGATAAGGTGCTGCTGATCCTTGGTTTTGTGCTGTTGGGGCTGTTTGTGGTGGCGATCATAGTTCCCATGATCTATATCATTGTGGCGTCGTTTATCGATCCGGTCACCCTGCAGAACAACGGAATTACATTTGATTTCAGCAAGTGGACACTGACCGCGTATGAGAGGGTTTTGTCCAACAAGCAGATCTGGGTGGGATTTAAAAATGCGGTCGTCTACTCCGTTGTGTTTACAGTGGTGTCTGTCCTGGTCACCATGCTGGCCGCTTACCCCATGTCCCGGGCGGATTTCAGAGGCAGAAAATTCTTTAATGTGCTCTTTGTGATCACGATGTTTTTTGGTGGCGGACTGATTCCCACCTACCTGTTGATCAGCAAGATGAATCTGCTGAACAGTATGTGGGCGGTTATTCTGCCCGGCGCGTTCAGTGTGTGGAACATGATCATTGCCAGAACCTATTATCAGGGAATTCCCGGAGAGCTGCGGGAGGCGGCTGACGTAGATGGCGCCAATGAGCTGGTATTCTTTTTTAAGATCCTTCTGCCGGTATGCACGCCCATCATTGCGACGCTGGCGCTGTGGCAGTTTGTGGGAATGTGGAACAGCTATTTCGACGCGATGATCTATCTGGACGACGCGGCGAAGCAGCCTCTGCAGCTTGTACTTCGTTCCATCCTGATACAGAACCAGCCGGAACAGGGCATGATTTCCGATATGCAGAGTACGGCGGCGAGGGCCCAGCTGGCGGAGCTGTTGAAATACGCGACGATCATTATTTCCAGTCTGCCGCTTCTCGTGATGTATCCGTTTTTCCAGAAATATTTCGATAACGGAATCATGGCGGGTTCGGTGAAGGGATAATCTGTGGCGGGGGTAAAAAATGGATGTAGGTCCGTAAAAAGAAAGGAAAGAAAGTAACCATATACCAAAAAATAAGGGAAGGAGAAGTCATATGAAAAACAGGTTTTATGCAAAAATGACGGCGGCGGTGCTGTCGGCGGCGATGGTGTTTTCTCTCGCTGCATGTGGCGGCAAGGAAAATGTGGAGCTGAACAACGGAGAGTTTAAGGAGGTGGATCCATCCACGCTGCAGTTCCCGCTGGCCGAAAAGACAACTCTGACCGGAATGATCAGCTATCCGGCGAATACGGAATCCAATCCGAACAACCGCACGATTTTCAAGCGCCTTCAGGAAAAGACCAACGTGGAGATCGAGTGGACGGCGATCCAGGCGGATCAATGGGGAGATAAGATCACTTTGTCGATGGCTAATTTGGATACGCTGACGGATTTTGTCTTTACGGCCAACTTTTCGGACAACGATCTGCTTCGATATGCGGATCAGGGCGTGATCATCCCGCTGGAGGAGTATATAGACGCGTATATGCCGAATCTTAAGGCGGTGTTTGACAAGTATCCGGAATACCGGAAGATGAGCACAGACTCGGAGGGACATATCTGGGCGCTTCCCTGGATTGAGCAGCTCGGTTCCGAGAAAACCGCGATCCAGACGGTGAGTGAGATGAGTTTTATCAATAAGAAGTGGCTGGATTTTCTGGGATTGGATGTGCCGGAGACGACGGAGGAGTTCGAGCAGACGCTGGCTGCTTTTCGCGATCATGCGTCCGAACTGCAGGCGGAATTTAAGATCGATGGAAGTATCATTCCCATGTCCTGTATCGTAAATGACGGCAGCCAGGATCCGGCGATCCTGCTCAACGGCTTCGGCGAAGGCTACGGTGACAACGACCAGGGAAGGCATATTGCGGTAACGGATGACCTGAAAGTAATCTGCACCGCGACACAGCCGGGATTCAAGGATGGTATTGCATGGCTTCACTCTTTGTACGAGGAGGGTCTGATCGATCCCGAGGCGTTCACGCAGGATTGGTCCACTTATGTGTCCAAAGGGAAATCCGGGCGTTACGGCGTATGCTTCAGCTGGGATGACGCGAATATTATCGATGACTTTGAGGGTTGGGTTCCGCTGCCGGTATTGACGGCAGATACCAGGAATCTGACACCCGAGAACGGTTCCTTTACCAGCGGATATGACCGCGGACGCTGCGTGGTGACGAGTGTAGCGCAGAATCCGGCGCTGATCTGCGCATGGCTGGATCAGATGTACGACCCGTTCCAGTCTCCGCAGAACAACTGGGGTACCTACGGGGAGGACGATGGCTTTGATATTTTTGAGCTGGGCAAAAACGATCAGGGAGAGGATATGCTGGTACATGCGCCCCTGGGAGATGCTTCTCCCGTGGAGGTGAGAGAAGCCGAGAGCGTGAACGGCCCGCTGGCAGTTCTGGACGAATACTATGATGTCTATGTCACCTGCCCGGATGATGCGCAGTACCGTCTGGACTGGATCGAGCAATACTATACGCCGGATATGCACACCAAATATGTCTATCCGAATGTATTTATGACCCAGGAGGACACGGAAGAGCTGGCCAATCTGCAGACAGACATCACCAAGACGATTAACGCGAAGAGGTCTGACTGGATTATGAACGGGTTCACGGATGACGACTGGAACGAGTACCTGGACGATCTGGATGCGTATGGACTCAATGATATGCTTGACATTTTCCAGAAATACCTGGATGATTATTATGCGGAATAAAGCAGGGGACGGGAAGGAAGCGGAATGAATATGACAAGTCAGACATTGCGGGAAGCGCGCAAATATGAGGAAGCGGCGGAAAAGAATATAGCGGCAGAGGACAGACCGGCCTTTCATCTGTCAACACGCACAGGGTGGATGAACGATCCCAACGGATTCTCTTATTACAACGGCAAATATCATCTGTTTTATCAGTACCACCCCTATGACTGTCATTGGAATTCCATGCACTGGGGGCACGCGGTGAGCACGGATCTGCTGCACTGGGAGTATCTTCCGGCAGCCCTTGCCCCTGATGAGAGTTACGACAGAGACGGCTGCTTTTCGGGGAGCGCGGTAACGCTTCCCGACGGCAGACATCTGTTGATCTATACGGGTGTGCGCAAGGATCGGCGGGAGCTTGGCTCGGAGTGCGAAGAACAGACACAGTGCCTCGCGGTAGGAGATGGGACGGATTATGAGAAGTACGAGAATAACCCCGTTATCTCCGCAAAGGATCTGCCGGAGGGGTGCAGCGCAAAGGATTTTCGGGATCCCAAGATATGGAGGAAAGAGGACGGCACTTACTGTTGTGTAGTGGGAAACTGTCTGACAGACGGGGATGGCCAGGTTCTGCTGTTCGTGAGCGCGGATGGCTTTGACTGGAAATTCAAGAGCGTGCTTATGGCCAACAAGGGACGTTTCGGCAGGATGTGGGAGTGTCCCGACTTCTTTCCATTGGGGGATGAATGGGTGTTGCTTGTGAGTCCCCAGGATATGCTGCCGGAAGGTTTCGAGTACCACAACGGCAACGGGACTTTGTGCCTGATCGGGGAGTACGATGAAGAAAAAGGTACGTTTACGCCGCGTCACGACCAGTCCATTGACTATGGGATCGATTTCTATGCCTCGCAGACGATGCAGACGCCGGACGGACGTCGGATCATGGTCGGCTGGATGCAGAATTGGGACACCTGCGATTTTCGGGCGCACGATATTTCCTGGTTCGGACAGATGAGTCTGCCGAGAGAGCTGTCTATAGAAAACGGGAGATTGTATCAGAGGCCGGTCCGAGAGCTGGAGGCATTTCGCCGCAACAGAGTTGCCTGTGAAAACGTCTGTGTATCCGGAGAGATTACGCTGGAGGGAATCAAAGGCCGGACGGTGGATATGGAGCTTTTGATCCGGCCGAAGGACGGAGAGGATCTCTATCGAAAGTTTGCGGTCCGATTTGCTCAGAATGACCGGTTTTACACATCCTTTAGCTTTCATCCCCAGGATTCCATCCTGAAGATAGACAGGAAATTCTCCGGATCAAGGAGGGCGATTATCCATCAGCGCCGCAGCTGTGTGGACAGCAGGGACGGAAGACTGCGGCTGCGGATCATTCTGGATCGTTTCAGCGCGGAAATCTTTGTGAATGACGGCGCGCAGGTTATGACCGCGATCCTGTATACGCCGCAGGAGGCGGACGGCATTTCCTTTTTTGCGGAGGGAGCCGTATATATGGATGTCGTAAAGTATGATCTGGTATAGAGGGAGATAATACAATATGAAGCGATATGACGTGACTGCGCTGGGGGAACTGCTGATCGATTTTACGGAAAACGGCGTAAGCGGACAGGGAAATGTCCTCTATGAGGCCAATCCGGGCGGTGCACCCTGCAACGTATTGTCCATGTTGTCCGGACTTGGGAGAAAGACGGCGTTTATCGGCAAGGTAGGGCGGGATATTTTTGGAAACCGCCTGAAATCGGCGCTGGAAGAAGTGGGAATCGACACGTGTGGACTGGTTGTGGATGAGGACGTTCGTACAACGCTCGCTTTCGTGGAGACGCTGCCCGACGGGGACAGGAACTTTTCCTTTTACCGGAATCCCGGTGCGGATATGATGCTGCGGGAGGGAGAGCTCGCGGAGGAATTGCTGAAAAATACGAAACTATTTCATTTCGGTACGCTGTCCATGACGCACGAGGGAGTCAGAGAAGCTACCAAGAAGGCGGTGCAGACAGCCAGAGAAAGCGGCGCTTTGATCTCTTTTGACCCGAATCTGCGCCCGCCGCTCTGGCAGTCCCTGGACGAGGCGAGGGAGCAGACGGCTTATGGGTTCTCACAGTGCGATGTGTTAAAGATCTCCGACAATGAGATTCAATGGTTCAGCGGGGAAGAGGATTTCGACAAGGGTATCCGAAAACTGCGGGAAGAGTATCCGATTCCGCTGATCCTTCTCTCTATGGGAAAGAGCGGCAGCCGCGCGTATTATCAGGATCTTTGTGTGGAGGCGCCCCCTTTTCTGCAGGAGCACACGATCGAGACTACGGGCGCCGGGGATACGTTCTGCGCCTGCTGTCTCCACTACGTACTGCAGCACGGGCTGGATCGTCTGGACAGGGATATCCTGTCGGAGATGCTGACCTTTGCAAACGGCGCGGCTTCTATTATCACCACCCGCAAGGGCGCTCTGCGCGTGATGCCCAGTGTGCGGGAGGTGGAAGCGCTGATCGGCAGAACCTGAACCAGACCGCGAAACGGATCAGCGAAACATCTGCCCTTGTAGGAAGGCGGATTTGCCTGAAAAGATAGGACAGAAAGAATGGTTTTGTATTGCACTTTAAAGAGATAGACAATATAATAATATCATCTCTATATGAATCCATGAAAAAGCACTAGAGGGGATAATGATATGCCAATCAGAATAGATGATTTGTTAAAACAATATGTAAATAAGATAAAAGGAATTTATGGGCATCATTTAAAGGCAGTTATATTATATGGTTCTTATGCACGCGGTGATTATAGAGAAGATTCTGATATTGATATTATGATTTTGCTTAACCTCACAGAGTTGGAAATTGAAAACTATGGACATAAACTGTCAGATATGACCTATGATTTTAATATGGATTATGATGTGGATATTAAGCCTATTGCAAAATATGAGGATCATTTCAAATATTGGTTAAAGGCATATCCATTTTACGCAAATGTTGAACGGGAAGGGATAAAATTGTATGAAGCAGTATGAGGAAGGAAATAAATTCGATTTAATGAAGTACAGGCTGGAAACTGCAAAAAGCGATTTAAAGTCAGCAAAAATACTGATAGAAGCTGAAGAATACAGAGCCGCAAACAACAGAGCTTATTATGCCATATTCCATGCAATATCAGCGCTTCATGCTCTTGATGGAAAAGCATACAAAAGGCATAAAGATGCGCTGGGAAGTTTTAACAGGGAGTATGTAAAAACAGAGATTTTTCCAAGGGAAATAGGCAGAAAGATTTCACGGGCAGAAGAAATTCGACATGCAAGCGACTATGATGATTTTTATATCGCTACAAGGGAGAAGTCGCAGGAACAGGTTGAAACGGCAGAAGAATTGATAAAAATAGTGGAAGAATATTGTAAAAATAGTATTGACAAAGAGAGGTAACGAGAGGTAATCAAGATTCACGGTTCGTGCAGAAAATTGCGGAAGTTGAAATATTTCTAGGATATAATATGTAAAGAGTAGATATAAGGAAATAGATATGACATTTTACAATTTGTTTTTATGTTCATATATGTATGTTCATATATGTATAAAGACAATTTGGTTATCAATTATGTCAACATGGATGAATTAAAGAGAAGTAAGGTTAGATTCTATGAACAATACCTATATTACAAATGCAGCAAAGATGGTAGAGCAACTCTCCCGCTTTACTTCCTTTGTTCAACAAGCGGATGGGCAAACAGGTTTTATCAGTTTTCGTGACAGTACAGGGTTCCTTGGGCGTGAGGAGGATTACAAATCACGTATTGCAGAGGAAGCTCGTAAAGAGCTTAAGTTCAATAGTTGGAGCGAATCATGGATCGGTACTGGCAAAATAGCGGAGTGTGCAAGAGGGGCGATTCATAAATCCGGTAACCTTGTAAATAAGAATCAGCAAATTGATTTTAAGAACCGGCTTGATCCGAATAATGCAAAATTCCGTCCGGAAGCGGAAAGAGTACTGTATGATATTTATCGCAACGCTCTCTGCGATGAGGCCACAGCTTTTGCAAATGCCGTTAAAGTATTTGGCGCAAAATATGATACGATTGCGTATCTGTTCTTTATAAAAGATGATTCTCGTTTCCTTCCGATTAGCCCAGGACATTTTGATAAGGGCTTTGCCGCCTTGGAAATAGATTATACTACTTCGTTTAAGTGCGGCTGGGAGAATTACCTGGGATTCATCGAGATCATAAAAGAGATCCGTGCCGTAATGGAAGATCTGCTTCCAATGCAGGGAACGCCAAGATTGATAGATGCGCACTCTTTTGTATGGGTTATTCAGGAAAAACGATTTATAAGCTGGGTGCCTGATCCCGAGCGAAGTGTTCAAATTGAACGGACAGCAGAGAAATATATGCAAGGTGTAATTTCTGGATCAGGCGGTCGCAGAAGTGTTACTTTGAGTACGTTCGTTCGGAGCGCTGAGGTTGTAAAAGAAACCAAAAGACGTGCGAACGGTATATGCCAGTTATGTAATCGGCCCGCGCCTTTTATTGACAAAAAAGGGAATCCGTACCTTGAAGTGCACCACATAATCTGGCTGTCACGTGGCGGAGAGGATAACACTGAAAATACGGTTGCCCTATGTCCGAATTGTCATGTCCGAATGCATGTGTTGGATAAGCCGGAGGATGTAGAAAAGTTAAAGCTGCCAGGGACGCGGAGAGGGTAATGACCGATTTCACCGGCTCCCCGGCCCTCATTTTTGCGATGGCGCCCAGTACTCTCCTGGCACATTCTGCGTTGTCCTGCAGAACGGTAGTGAGGGCGGGGAATTTCGGTTAGTCGATCACAATCTTAAACACTACAGGGTTGCGCGTCTGCAACGCTTCTGCTTCGATATGCAATCCCTCATCATCGCGGAACCATGTCGGCTTTCTATTGCTCCCCAAAAGCGCAACATCTTTAATTGCAGCGAGAGGAGAGCCGTTGCGCAGAGATTTTATCGTTACTTTGCCGTCGCTTGGATAGCAAAGGCAAGTCGCATAAAGACTCCCGCCCTTGGCGGTAAATCGGAAATCCTCCGGCGTATAGTCGTAGCTGCCGTTGTCGGAGAACATACCCTCCCGCATTTTTGTGGGCCCCTCGGCGGCGGTACGCCAGATGTGCGTGCCGTAGATCGCTTCGCCGTTGATTTTAAGCCACTTGCCAATTTCCAAAAGAACGCTCTTTTCCTCGTCGGTGATGGTGCCGTCGGGCTTCGGACCAATGTTCAGGAGCAGACAGCCATTCTTGGATACAATATCTACCAAATCGCGGATAATATCGCGGGAATCTTTAAACTGATTTGTCGTCGTGTATCCCCATGACCACTTACCGATCGCGGTGTCCGTCTGCCACGGAAACGGTTTTACATCAGCGAATTTGCCGCGCTCCATGTCTACAACCGCCGTCCCGAACGCGAACGCATCGTGCTTGTAGGCAATCATAACCTCCTCGCCCCACTCCTCGGCGCGATTGTAATAGTAGGCGGCGATTTTTTTGAGATACGGCTTCGCTTCTGAGCGAATGATCCACCAGTCAAAATAAATCTGGTGAATTTTGTATTTGTCAATGATTTCGCATGTCCGGATCATCCAGTCGTCCAAAAATTCCTTGGTTGGCGAAGGCTGACAGTTTAAATGGTAACGGTCGGGTTCCGGCATCGCGGGGGCGTAGAAATCCCACGCCTCCTTGTCGGGTGATATGTCGCTCTCGAACTCGCGGCCGTGACCCATGAAGAACCAATGCTCGATTCGGTGTGTGGACGCGCAGTTGACTATCCCATGCCGCCTTGCTGTCTCAGAAAGCTCGCCTAAAACATCGCGACAAGGCCCCATTTCTGCAGCATTCCAGTGTGAAAGTGAGGATTTGTACATCTGGAAACCGTCGTGATGTTCTGCGACGGGAACGACGTAGCGTGCCCCCGCCTGTTCAATGAGCGAGATCCACTCCTCGGCGCTAAACTTTTCGCCTCGAAACATCGGGATAAAGTCCTTGTAGCCAAAGCTTTTCTGCGGGCCGTAGGTCTCGATGTGGTGCTTAAATTCGTCGCGGTCTTTAAGGTACATGTTTCGCGAGTACCATTCCGAACCAAACGCCGGCACGCTGTAGATTCCCCAGTGGATAAAAATTCCGAATTTACCATCGGTGAACCATTTTGGTGTGGGGTGTTGCGAGAGGGATTCCCAATTGTCTTTGTATTTTCCGTGGGCGATAACGGCATCGATTTTGGAAAGATATTCCTTCTTTTGGGTATCTGTCATGGTGTGAGCCTCCTTGAAAACGGCGGTTTTGATTTTTTATTATAGCACAGGTTTTTGCAGCTGTCATTAACGCCATCTTTATTTTTTATCCCGGTCTGTGAACAGATTACAAAGGCACATGACAATGGCAAACAATATCCCGGCGATGGGCCAGACGACCCATGTATCCCCCCAGGAATTTGTCAGAAAGCTCCATGCGAGGTATAGGACGGTGGCACTCAGCCAATAGATGGATCCGACGGTTTCCCGGATCCGGATCTTTCTCCGATTCCGGAGCGCGTAGTCTCCCTCCTTCAAAAGCTTCTGCATACTGGCCCAGCGCACACCGGCCGTGATAAAAAGCATCACTCCGATCCCAATCAAGAGCAGCGTGACAGCCAGCAGGACTGCGGCAAGGAACTCATTTTTCGTAAAGCTGCCGATGAAAAGAGGGATCGGGGAAAGAACGCACAGGCAGATGCCCGTGATATGGCATTTTGCATAAACGGCCCGATACGCCCGCTGTTTTTCCCGGACCATTTCGTCCACGCCGTACTCCGTTTCAAACGGTTCCTTGTCGAGGAACGCGAAGGGCGCGCTTCGGAAGCCGCAGGAGAGGAAAAGTGCCACCGCAGGCGTAAGGATGATCAGCAGCGTGACCATTCCGATCCCGACGGCTAGATTTTCGGAAACGGGAGGGTCTGGCAATTCTGTCGCAGCGCCGAAAAGAAGAAGCGGGATCGCGGCGACGATGCACAGAAAGACAGCCGCGGAAATGCGTTTGGCAACCCATGCCCTCAGCTCCAGGTATTCGTTCGCCTGTGCAGGGGAAACCCGTTTGACGGGCACACGGTCTGCGTCGTCCGTAAATTCTTCCTCCTCCAGCTCCTCCTTGAGAAGATAATCGGTCGTGACGCCAAAGAGCTTGCTGAGCAACAATAGCTTCTCCAGATCCGGCGCGGTCTGTGCGCTTTCCCATTTGGAAACCGCCTGTCTTGACACCTGCATTTTTTCCGCCAGCTCTTCCTGTGACCAGCCGTTCCTTTTTCTTAAATTCGTTATCTTGTCCGCTAAAATCATTTTTTCCCTCCACATAGTCTCATACTCTGTCGATGGCTCCAGGTGCCGTCTGTAAGGAAAAGTATAGCCTGTTTTGCGGTTGCATACCACCAAAGAACGGCTGGAAATTTGTCAACCGTGGGTTGCGCCAGCGGCTGGCGGCCGCCGGCCGGTCATCGGCCCTTTTCGCCAGTATAGCATAGACGGCAAAAATGCGTAAGGCGTAACGCGCGGAAAGGAAAGAGTAAAATTCGTAGTGACAGGACGCGCAGGGAGCATTATTATGAGAACAGGAAAGAAAATTCTAAGAAAGAGGATATAATTTTATAGAAATCGGGAGGAGCGGCGCGGGATGAAAAAGAAGCTTCGGATGGTATTGCTTGTCGGTCTGCTTTTGTGTGGATGTTCCCGGAAGAACACAGACTGGGACGGGAAAACGGCACGGGAATATCAGGCTGTTTTTTCCGGGTTTTCAGGGGAACCGGAAGAAATGAACGTGACCCTGTACACGAAGGAGCTACAGCGTTTTCCAGAAGGGGTTTTGTATGAACTGACCGTGGACAGTGAAGAAACGGCTTTTGAAACCTATGAGCAGGATATGGAAGAGCGGCTGGATGGAGGGCTCTTTTTTGTGTGCGGCAGGGAAATTTATTTTATCCGCGGCGGGGAAGCGCGGGAAAATGATCCGTCCCCGGAGGAAATGATGCGGGCGGGGATTTTAGTGTGCAGCGAAACCGGGAAGGAGGACCCGCTTGGGGAGGAGAAGGGATGGCATACATATATTGCCGCGGATGGAGGCAGGAGAGAGTACCATGCCTACAACGACCAGACGGAAACCGGGTATTATGAGTGTTTTGTCTGGGAAGCCGAGAGAGGGCTGGTCCAATACTGGAGCGGATATGGAGCCCGATCCAGGGACGTGGAGTTATCTCTGCCCGGGGAAGAGCGTGTGCGATAAACCGTCAGGAACAGAAGCATACATAATTTTTCCGGTGCCCGGACAGGCTAACAGGGACAGAGAACGCGAATCTGCCGGGAAGGCAAAGAAGCGTCCTCGAAAGAAACCATCGTCACAGGAGCCGGGGAAACCGCCGGGATCGCGGGAACCGGCTCTGACAGGGAGGGAAAGATGGGGTTTGACAAAACGTCGCCCGGTGGGGGAGCAGAAATCTATACCCGGCTGGAAAACGGCAAGGCGCTGCTGGAATTTTCCTTTTACTTGGAGGAGGCTGCGGAGCTGCCGGACCTGTTTGTGGAGGTGGTTCTTCGGGACGGGCAGGGAAACTGTGTGATGAACTTTGTCTGTCCGGCGTCCCTGGAGGAGCCCGTCAGAGGGCTGCTCCTGCATCCTCATCTCTGGAACGGTGTGGAGGATCCCTATCTGTATGAGCTGGAGGCAGATCTGGTGCGCGGCCCGGGAGATCATCCGAGGATCCTGGATCGGCTGCGGCGGCTGGTTCCGCTGTGTACCTTTCAGAGAGCGCCCGAGGGCAGGTGGCTGCTCAACGGAAGCGCTTTTCCCCTGCGGGCCGTATCGTATCGGCTCCCGGCAAAGGAGCCAGGCAAAAGCCCGCGGGAGATCCGGGTTCTGCAGGATCTGAAAGGGATGCGGGACATGGGGGCAAACGCCGTCTGCCTGGAGCGGGGAAGCCTGGATCCGGGGTTCTATGAGCTGTGTTGTAAATATGGGCTTGCGCTGTTTGGCCCCGCCGCGGGCCGGGCCGCAGCCGGCTGCGGGGCTCCCGCAAGCTGGGAGGAGCTGTGGAAGGAATCGGGCCGCGCTGCCGACCGGTATTATTATTACCGGGCGCTCTGGAGCGCAGCCCCCTTTGTATATCTCTGCAAGGACAGCCTGAAGCGGCAGGAGAACGGCCTTTATCAGGTGACCGCGTACAGCAATCGGAAAAAGGCGGCGCTCTATGTGGAGGGGCGACTCTTTGAGTTTCAGACCGGAGCCCCGGAATTTGTGTTTGTCGATGTGGAGATCCGTCATTTTCCCGCGGTTCTGACGGTGGAGGCGGATATGCTCTGTATGTCCGTGACGGTTTTCGGGGGACGTGTCTGCGGCGGGCCGATTAGTAGTAGCTTTTTGGGGAAGAAAGAGGTATAATAGCAATTAGCATCGGATATTGGAAAGGAACAGCCATTACACTATGAAGGTCAATACGTCTGTCATTGTGGATGGGGATTTGTGGGGGACCATAGAAGCGCATCAGGGGAAGCGTTTTCTGACGAAGAAGGGACTGCCGTTTACCTACTATGTGAAGGGCGGGGAGCTCTTTACCGACCGGCGGGAGCGGTCCATTACAAAGAGCACCTTTGATAAAGCCTATGAGAAGCTGTTGAGCGATCAGCTGGGCGAGGATCCGCCCCGCAGGATCGTGGGCCCCAAGACGTTGAATATGTATGGAGCCCCTTATATTTGGGCGGTTTTCGCGGGGATCGGGCTGATCGAGGAATAAAATTTCATTGACATTTCCCCGGCGGATATGCTATAGTACGGTTGTATGGAAAACAGTTGAAAGAGTCTTCCATGTAAATATTTTTTCGGCGACATGGGTTGCCTTATTGATTGAGTTAAAAGCTCAAATTTTATAAGTTGGTCACTATAAACCAGTGCGGATGCACACCTAACTTGTGAAACGGTCAATAAGAGTAGTAAAAGTAAAATATTTACTATATAGACTCTAAAACCTAATATCCATTACGTTATACAAAGAGAATTGTTTTTTGCGGAGTGTGTATTGCGCGCCGCAAGGAGCAGAGGAATCGGCAAAACAGTATGGATTTGTGAGCAAGTGACACAGGTGTCGCTTGCTTTTTTTGTGGCAGGAAGAGGAGACGCTATGAGTGATAAGATCACCCTCTATGGTTTCAACAATCTGACGAAATCCTTGAGCTTCAATATTTACGATGTCTGTTATGCAAAGACGCAGCGGGAGCAGAAGGATTATATTGCGTATATCGATCAGCAGTACAATTCGGAGCGTCTGACCAAGATCCTCACTACGGTGACGGATATGATCGGCGCCAACGTGCTCAATATTTCCAGCCAGGACTATGAGCCCCAGGGCTCCTCCGTGACGATCCTGATCGCGGAGAAAAGCATGGTGCCCGCGGGGGACACCACGGTGCTGCATCTGGATAAGAGCCATATCACCGTGCACACTTATCCGGAATATCATCCGGAGACCTGTCTGGCCACGTTCCGGGTGGATATCGATGTGGCCACCTGCGGGGAGATCACGCCGCTTTCCACGCTGGATTACCTGATCGGCTCCTTTGATTCCGACATCATCACCATGGATTACAGGGTGCGGGGATTTACCAGGGACGTCCAGGGGCACAAGCTCTTTATGGACCGCCGCATGACCTCCATCCAGGAGTTTATCAACCGGGAGATCCTGCGCCGGTACGACGCGGTGGATATCAATGTGTACGACGCCAATATCTTTCACACCAAAATGCTTATCAAGGAGATCGACCTGCAGAATTATCTGTTCAACAGCGATGTGTATGAGCTGCCGCCCCAGACCCGCCTTGAGATCACGGACAATCTGCGGCGGGAGATGATCGAGATTTTCAGCGGAAGGAACGTGTATTAGATCCATGGGAAGATTCAACCAGTCCAGGGCTCCGATCTATGAGGCGCTGGAGGAGTTCAGACAAAACAGGATCGTGCCCTTTGATGTGCCGGGGCATAAGCGGGGACGGGGCAACCCGGAGCTGGTCGAGCTCCTGGGGCCGCGCTGCGTAGGCATTGACGTAAACTCCATGAAGCCGCTGGATAATCTCTGCCATCCGATATCGGTCATCCGGGAGGCGGAGGAGATGGCGGCGGAGGCGTTCGGAGCGGCCTACGCTTTTTTGATGGTGGGAGGGACCACCTCCTCCGTGCAGAGCATGGTTTTGAGCGTCTGCAAGAAGGGGGATAAGATCATCCTGCCCCGAAATGTCCACCGGAGTGTGATCAATGCGCTGGTGCTGAGCGGCGCGACGCCGATCTACGTGAATCCCGACATGGACCGTAAGCTGGGGATCGCGCTGGGCATGAAGGTGTCCCAGGTGGAACGGGCCGTCCGGGAGAATCCGGATGCGGTGGCGGTGCTGGTGAACAATCCCACCTACTACGGGATCTGTTCCGATCTGAGGACGATCGTAAAGCTGGCTCATGCGAACGGCATGAAGGTGCTGGCGGACGAGGCCCATGGGACCCACTTCTATTTTGGCAGGAATATGCCGGTCTCCGCCATGGAGGCGGGGGCGGATATGGCAGCCGTCAGTATGCACAAGTCCGGCGGCAGCCTGACCCAGAGCTCCTTTCTGCTGGTGGGGCCGAATATGCAGCCGGGGTATGTGCGCCAGATCATCAATCTGACCCAGACCACCAGCGCTTCCTATCTGCTTCTGGCCAGCCTGGACATTTCCCGGCGGAACCTGGCCCTCCGGGGGCGGGAGGAGTTTGCCAAGGTGACGGGGCTTGCGGAGTACGCCCGGGAGGAGATCAACCGGATCGGCGGCTATTACGCGTACACGGCGGAGCTCATCAACCATGACAGTATCTTTGACTTTGACCGGACCAAGCTGACGGTGAATACGCTGGGGATCGGCCTGGCGGGAATCGAGGTGTACGATCTTCTGCGGGACGAGTACGATATCCAGGTGGAGCTGGGCGATATCGCCAATATTCTCGCCTACGTCTCCATCGGGGACCGGGAGCGGGAGATCGAGCGTCTGATCAGCGCGCTGGCGGAGATCAAGCGGAAGTACCGCAGGGACAGCGCCGGGATGTTCACCCAGGAATACATAGACCCGAGGGTCCTGGTATCTCCCCAGGACGCGTTCTACGCGGAGAAGGAATCTCTGCCGATCCATGAGACAGAGGGGCGCGTCTGCAGCGAGTTTGTCATGTGCTATCCGCCGGGGATCCCCATCCTGGCCCCGGGGGAGGAGATCACCGCGGAGATCCTGCGGTATATTGCTTATGCTAAGGAGAAGGGCTGTTCCATGACAGGCCCGGAGGATCCGGGGATCGAGCGCCTGAATGTGTTGAAGGAGGTCTGGGCATAGATGGAATTTTGGTTTTCGGAGATGCACACGCCGGATGTAAAGCTGTCCATCCGGGTAGACAAGCAGCTTTACAGCGGACAGAGCAGCTTTCAGCGGATCGATGTGTTTGAATCCCCGGAGTTTGGGAGATTTCTCACGCTGGACGGCTATATGATGCTGACGGAACGGGACGAGTTCATCTACCATGAGATGATCACCCATGTGCCGATGGCAGTCCATCCCGGGGCGCGGAGAGTGCTGGTGGTGGGAGCCGGCGACGGGGGCGTGGTGCGTGAGCTGGCCAAATACGACGGGATCGAACAGATCGACATGGTGGAGATCGACGAGCAGGTGGTGGAGGTGTGCAAAAAGTATCTTCCTCAGACTGCCGGTCGTCTGAAGGATCCCCGGGTCCGCATTTATTATGAGGACGGGCTGCGGTTTATCCGCTCCCGGGAGGATCTCTACGATCTGATCATTGTGGACTCCACGGATCCCTTCGGCCCGGGGGAGGGGCTGTTTACCAAAGAATTTTACGGAAACTGTTACCGGGCCCTGACGGAGGACGGCATCATGGTGAACCAGCACGAAAGCCCCTTTTACGGGGAGGATGCCAAAGCCTGTAGAAGAGCCCACAAGCGGATCGTGGACAGCTTCCCCATCAGCCGGGTGTACCAGGCGCATATCCCCACGTATCCGTCCGGGCATTGGCTGTTTGGTTTTGCGTCCAAGAAATATCATCCGATTCATGACCTGCGCGGGGAGGACTGGAAGCGTCTGGGGATCGAGACCCGATATTATACGCCGAAGCTGCACGAGGGAGCGTTTTGTCTGCCGGCGTATGTGGAGCAGCTGCTCCTGAGCGTGGAGCAGGAGACTTAAGACCACAGGAAACGATAAAAACGGAGGCTGAAAATGGGAAAAATTTTGATCATCGGCTGCGGCGGAGTGGCTTCCGTAGCCATCCAGAAATGTGCGAAATGCGCGGAGACTTTTACGGAGATCTGTATTGCCAGCAGGACCAGGAGTAAGTGCGACGCCCTGAAGGCGAAATTGGAGGGAACCACCGGGGCGGTCATCACCACGGAGCAGGTGGACGCGGACAGGACGGAGGAACTCATCGCCCTGATCCGGCGCGTGCAGCCCCAGGTGGTCTTAAATCTGGCGCTGCCCTATCAGGATCTGACCGTCATGGACGCCTGTCTGGCGTGCGGGGTGGATTACATTGACACGGCCAACTACGAGGCGGAGGACACGGAGGATCCCGCCTGGCGCGCGGTCTATGAAAAGCGGTGCCGGGAGGAGGGATTTACGGCCTATTTTGACTATTCCTGGCAGTGGGCCTATCGAGAGCGTTTTGAACAGGCGGGGATCACGGCGCTTTTGGGAACCGGCTTCGATCCCGGCGTAACCGGCGTGTTTTCCGCCTATGCGCAGAAGCATTATTTTGACGAGATCCATTCCATTGACATCCTGGACTGCAACGGCGGCGACCACGGGTATCCCTTTGCCACCAATTTCAATCCGGAGATCAATCTGCGGGAGGTGTCCGCCAACGGCTCCTACTGGGAGAACGGCCACTGGGTGGAGACGAAGCCCATGGAGATCCGGCGGGAATACGATTTTCCCCAGGTGGGGAAAAAGGACATGTACCTGCTCCACCATGAGGAGATCGAGTCTCTGGCGAAGAATATCCCTGGGGTGAGGCGCATCCGGTTCTTTATGACCTTCGGCCAGAGCTATCTGACACACATGAAGTGTCTGGAAAATGTGGGGATGCTGCGCACGGATCCGGTGATGTTTCAGGGCAGGGAGATCGTGCCCATCCAGTTTTTAAAGACGCTTCTGCCGGATCCCGCCTCCCTGGGGCCCCGCACGGTGGGAAAGACCAACATCGGCTGCATCTTCACCGGGGTGAAGGACGGAAGGGAGAGATCCGTCTATATCTACAATGTCTGCGACCATCAGGAATGTTACCGGGAGCTGGGAAGCCAGGCCATCTCCTATACCACCGGCGTGCCCGCCATGATCGGCGCGAAGCTGGTGATGGACGGCGTCTGGAAAAAGCCGGGAGTGTTCAATGTGGAGGAGTTTGACCCGGATCCCTACATGGAAGCGCTGAACCGGTACGGTCTGCCCTGGGTGGTGGAGGAGAATCCGGTGCAGGTGGAGTGACGGGCTTTGGGTGCAGCGGTTTTCTGATGCAAAAATGATGCGTGCCTCTGTTATCCTCTTTGACAGGAGATGAAAGCTGTCAGGAGGTGCAGGGGCATGTTTTTTTCCAGAAAGATCATTCGCAAACGCGCGGTGTGCGCTGTGCTTTTCCTTGTCTGCGCAGGGGCAGTTCTTTGCTGGGCAGGGGAAGAGCCGCGCCTGGGAAAGGCTTCCGGTGCGGAAGCTTCGGAGAGAAAGTTTGCGGGGGGAACGATCTATGCGGTGTGGGGAATCGCCCATGCCGCCCAAAGGACGGCGTTTGCGGGATATCAGACGTTTCTGGACGCAGAGCTTGCCGGGAACCGTCTGAGAGAGCCGGGAAGCGCCTGTCTGCGGGAGCTGGTTTCCTCGGACTATGTCTTTTCTGAAACGCTGGAGGGATGGCTCCGGACGCGGTATGATGCGGACGGTATCTTTCAGATGGAGCTGCGGCTGCGGACGACGGCGTCATGGCTGCAGGAAAAGGCCGGGAACGCTTCCGATCCAGAGGAAAAAACGGAAGCGGAGCGTTTTTGGGTGTTTCGCCTGTTCCTTCTGGAGGACGGCAGCCAATACATTGTCTGCGGCGCCCGGGGGAAGAGTCTGCAGGAGGATCTCCCCGCCTGTATCGTCTGCGAGGACGCGCTGCGGTATTACCGGATGGATCCGTATCTGTCCGGAGTACGGGAGGAGGGCGAACCGTCGTCGGAGGAGGCCTGGCAGGATGCCTTTGCGCAGCAGACGGATGAGGAGCTGGAGTACTGGTACCGGGAGGGGAAGCTCTATGCCGTTGACCGACAGGCCGGGACGCTCTCGGATGTGACGGAGGGGCCGGAGCTTTGTATTGCCGCGTTTCTGGAACAGCAGCCGCCGCGGGCCGCACAGCAGTTAAATATGGACAGGGAGCGGGCCGTACAGGTGGAGGGGCTGTTTCCCACAGACTATTTTTCCCTGTATGATTGGAGGAATTATGCGGCCTGTGATCTGAATTCGGACGGTCAAATGGACTATGTGGTGGCCCTCTATCCAAAGGACTATCCGCCGGAGCGCCGCTATGCGGATTTTTCGCCCTATGAGCACAATGCAGCCTATTACGCGTCGCAGTTCTGGCTGCTCTTGTCTGACGGGGAGCGGGAATATCAGAGGATTCCTTTGTCGAACAGCGTGGAGTATCCGGAGGAGGCCCTGGTTCTGGTGACGATCGCCTTCGAGAGAGAGGGGCTGCTTCGGCTGGAATATTTTGTGGGAAGGTCCCCCTGGTACACGGCGACCCTGCTGTTTGAATACCGGGAACCGGAAAAAACTGGCGGCGGTTCGTATTTTTATCTGGTGCGATCCTATTATCACAACACCCAGAACGCTCTGATCGGAGACGCTCAAAATTACGGCAGCCTGGGGATCCTTTCTTATTTTGGTGAAAATCCGGTTCGGCCTTTTCGGGAGGGCGTGCAGAGCGTCGGACGGGATCTGCCGGTGGGAGAGGGGAAGGTTCTTTCCTTCTACTGGGAGCATCGCTACTCCAGCCACAATATTTGGGAGGAGCAGATGGTAAACAGCCAGCTTTGGCGGCGGGAGGCGGAGCTTCTGCGGGCGGCGCAAAAGACATTTTCCCAGGGGGACTTTGTTCTGAGCGGCGATCCGGTATTTTGGAACAGCCGGATCGTCAGCAACGAGGAGGATTTGTGTGTGGGAGATCCGAAAACCGTTGTCCCGAATATGGTGGACCGAAAGACCGGGGAAGCGGTGAATGTGACGGAGCTGATCGGCAAGGAGGAATTTTTGCGCCTGTTTGCGTCCTATGCCTACCACTATGATACGGACAAGATGCGGCAAGATCCGCTCTCGGAGAAAGAGCGGACGGCGCTTTTGGATTTTCTGGAAGAAAACTGGGACACCGCGGACTCCCTGGATGTTCTGACCGCCTTCAGCGGCCGGGAGATCTGTCTCCAGATCGCTCAGACCGGCCTTTTGATCGGAGTGCGGGGGGATTCCCAGTATTACCTGGATTACTGTCACATTGACAAGGAGCACTTTGTGGGGACTCCGCTGTGGTATTATCTGGCGCCGGAGTGGATGCTGGATGAATGAGACGCCCTTCTGTCCGAGATGAGACGGCGTACTCGCCGAAATATTTCCCGGGAGAGGATCTGAAACTGCCGGATGCCCATGGACGCGCAGGGCAGAGCAAAGATCACATAGGGGAGCACATAGCGCCCCTTGGCCTCCCAGAGGACACTGAACAGAACGCCTCCCACAAAGGCGATAAACACGGTGCAGACGGGAAGCTCCGGGCGTTTGCCGAGCAGGTACAGCGCGCACAGGGCGATGCCAAGGTACACAAGGAAGAGATACCGGTCCAAAAGCTTTGTGAGGGCATTGTGAATCTCTCCGTAGTAGACGGATCCCAGGAAGCCCGAGGGGCTCTCCTCAAAATAGGCGGTCAGGTAGAAGCTGCTGAAGGTTTGGTCGTTCCACTGTGCCAGCTCCTTTGTGGAATAAAAGCGGTAGGCGGTCTGTGGGTTCGACAGAAATTCTTTTAAGCGGCCGCGGATATATTCCCGTCCAATTTCCGAGCAGACTTCCTGATCCAACCCGGCGTCTACCACGTAGGTATTGAGCCCGTAGGAGGAGTAGACGCACCCGTTCTCCGACTCCTGCAGGCCCAGGGCGATGTACATCTCGCTGGGTATGCCGTTTTCCTGCGGTATGCCGGAGCGGGCCTCATAGAAAGCGATGACCGCGCGGGTGGCGGAAAGGGGCAGGGCTAAGAGCAGGGCAGCCAGGGCCAGGTGGCGGAGCTGCCCGTTTTTTATGGCGTATACAAGGAGCATAAGAGCCAGCGCCAGGATAAGGATCAGCGTATTTTTTCTCGCCAGAGTGGAAACGGTCATCAGTGCGAGCATAACGGCCGCGTATCTCTTTTTCCCTGTGCGGCACCAGCGCAGGGCGGCCCAAAAGACGATCACGCCGGCCATGATCGTGAGCACATCTCCATAAACGTAGGTGGAGTACAGATAGAGGGGTACGCAGAGCAGCAGGAGCAGCAGCGTGTAAAAGCTCACCGCGGCGTCGTGGAACAGCTCCTCCGCCAGGCGATAGGAAAAATAGATGGTCAGCATGATAAAACCGATGTTGCAGAACTGAAACAGCTGATAGCGGTCATTCCCGGTCACAGAGAACAAAAGCTCCAGCAACAGAGCCAGGCCGTATTGATGATGGTGGATGCCCAGGTACTCGTCGGGCCGCATCGCGGAATAGTCTCCTCGCCGAAAGCCCAAAACGGCGTCATAGATCCAGCGCTGATCCCACATGGGGACGGCGCGGATATGAGTGACCCAGAAAAATAGCAGGACTCCTGTGATCAGGCATTGAGCGATGGCGAAGCCATGTACCAGCCGGTGCCGCTGTGCTTCACTGCCGTGGAAGATCAGACGGTAAAGCAGATACAGAAGGACGGCAGCGCCTATAAAAAACAGAAGATTGCGAAACGGGGAATCCGGACCGCCCGAGAGCCGCTCCGCGGAGTAGTCCGGATAATTCAACGTATAGAAGCCGGCCCAGTAGGTGAAGATCAGAGAAAAGGTCAGGCTCAGCACCAAAACCAGCCGGACAGAAAAGGCGGAGAGTGCGTTTCGGAAGGTCTGTGTTTTATCCTTGATCATTGGGAAATCTCCTGTCAAACGGTTTTCACAAAGTATGAATGAAATTATTATACCATAATTTTACACCACTGTCATCTTTCCGTTATTCAATATTAAATTATTGAAAAACAATAAAAATATATTGACAATCAATTCTGCAAGTGGTAAAGTACTGTCCAGAAGAAGGGAGGCCCGGGCCCCGCCGGGAACGGCGCGGAAGGGAAGCCTCCGGAAACGAGGTCGAGATGGCAAAAGAGAACAACAATCCGAAACCCTCCGGGGAACTGGAGGAACAGACGAAGCGGCTGACCCGGTGGACGAAGTATCTGCTGGATGCGATGTTCTACCTGGGGATCGTGGCAACCGCCAGTCTGCCCGTGAGCATCCACTGGATCGGGAGTCATTACCTGCCCGCCCTGTTAAAAAATTATCAGGAGGTGGTGATCATCTATTTTGTGCTGGGCGTGTCCGCGGTGAAGCTGATATGGGAGCTTCGCAGGATCTTTCAGACGGTGTTGAACGAGGACTGCTTTGTGATGGAGAATGTGGTCAGTCTGCGGAAGATGGGGAACTGGAGCTTTTTTATCGCTGGGATGAGTGTGGTGCGAAGCATTGTGTACGCTACGATCGCGATGGCGGTGGTCATCCTTGTGTTTTTGATCGCGGGGATGTTCAGCAAGGTGCTGGCGCTGGTCTTTGAACAGGCGGTCCGCTATAAAGAGGAGAATGATCTGACGGTGTGAGTCTGCGGACGCCGTATCCGGAAAAGAGGAAGAGGACATGGGAATCATTGTAAATTTGGATGTGATGATGGCGAAGCGCAAGAAAAGCCTGACCGAGCTGGCGAGCGCGGTGGATATCACACTCGCGAATCTCTCCATCCTGAAGAACAATAAGGCCAAGGCCGTGCGCTTTACTACGCTGGAGGCCATCTGCCGGGAGCTGGACTGCCAGCCGGGGGATATTTTGGAGTATGTGCCGGACGGGAAGGGAGAGGTTCCCCGGGAACAGGCTCCGGAAGGGAGGAGCGGAGAATGAAGAGAGGGAGAGGAATGAGAATCGCGGCGGATGCGGCGTACTTTTTGGGAGTGGCGGTAATTGTCGGCCATCTGGGACTGGCGCTCTTTGCGGGAGACCGGATCCCCTATCCCGATGCCATGCTTCCGATGGCGTACCTGGAGATCGTCCTGCTGCGGCTGTCCGTGTGGGCGCTGCCGGAGCTCTTGATCAGCGTTTGGTTTTATTGGTCGCATGGCCCGCTGCCGGAGAGACACCGTGTGAGGAACCGGATTCTGATTTTTTTGCCGGTGGCGGTCTGCCTGTTGTGCCTGTTGATTTATGTGGCGCTGACAGCATATGCGCTCCTGCTCTTTTCACAGGGCGGGATGCGGGGAATGTGACGCGTTGCGAAGGATGTCTATGTGAGAAGGGAGATTATTATGAGTGATTGGACAGAACTGCGGGAGGAACCCAGGGGAACGGAAGGGGAAAGGCCTTCCGGGACGGTGGAGCAGAGTGTATGGGATCTTGCCCCGAAGCCTCAGTTTTCGGCGGCAGGACCGGGCGTGCCCGGGCCGATCCCCGTACCGCCCCCCAGGACGGATACCGAACAGACAAAGCGCCGGCGGGAGCACTATCGCTTTTTTGGAGCCGGGACCTTTTTGTACGCGCTTCTGTACGCGTTCTGTATGTTTCGGAATGGATCCGGGGTGACCTTTCCTTTTTTTATCGCAGGAAGTCTCTGGTTTTTGTGCTGCTCGTTATCAAGGCTGGGGATTTCCTTAAAAAAAGGCAGCTCCTTTTATATAGTCAGCATGATGCTCCTGGCAGTATCCACCTTCTGCACCGACGACGGGCGGATCATCGTGTTCAATAAGATCGGGATCTTTCTCCTGATGATGAGCCTTTTGCTGAAACAGTATTTTGACACCTCCCGCTGGAGGCTGGGGAAGTATCTTTTGGCGATCTGCCAGCTGGTGTTTGCCAGTCTGGGCGAGCTGGGAAGCCCTTTTGCGGATGCCGCTGCCTACCGGAAGCGGAGAGAAAGGGACGGCAAGATCTGGTACGTGCTCCTGGGGGTGGTCATCGCGGCGCCTCTCCTGCTGGTGGTGCTGTTTCTCCTGGCCAGCGCGGATGTGGTGTTCCGCGGGATGGCGGATCGGCTCTTTGCGACGATCAGTGTGGGAAACTGCTTCCGGATCCTCCTGCGGATCGTGTTTCTGTATTTCTTTTCCTATGCCTTGACGGCCTATCTGTGCAAACATACGATCCGTGAGGAGGTCCGGGACCGGAGGAAGGGAGAGCCGATCCTGGCGATCACCGTCACGGGTATGCTCTCCGCGCTGTATCTGCTGTTCAGCGGAGTGCAGATCGTCTATCTCTTTTTGGGGCAGATGAAGCTGCCGGGGGATTATACGTATGCCCAATATGCGCGGGAGGGATTTTTCCAGCTTCTGGCAGTGAGCGTGCTGAACCTGGGGATCGTGCTCTTCGTGCTGAGCTATTTCCGGGAGAGCAGGGTGTTAAAGGGAATTCTGACAGTGATGTCGCTCTGCACATTTATTATGATTGCCTCCAGCGCCCTGCGGATGGTCATGTACATTCAGTCCTATTATCTGACCTTTCTGCGGCTTTTGGTGCTGTGGGGACTGGCGCTGCTTGCGGTTCTCTTCCTGGGAGTGTTGCTCAGCATCTTTACGGAGGACTTTCCGCTGTTCCGCTACAGCATGGCGGCGGTGACGGTCCTGTATCTGTGCCTGTCGTTCTGTCATCCGGACTATATCATCGCCAGGGTCAATGTGGCAAACATCCAGGGAGAGGGCGGCGAGCGGAACGAGGGATTTTTCTCCCGCACCACATCCTTTTACCAGGATTACCGCTATCTGGCGGGACTAAACGCCGATGCGGCGCCGGTGCTGATCCCCTACCTGGCGGCCCACGGATACGAGGTGGGGATGGTTTTGGAGGAGGAGCCCATTGAGCTCCGTGAGCTGGCCGGGAACCTGTACGGCAGCGACTATGCGCGGTCCGGTGAGAGCTGGTTCGGCTATCCGTATCTGCAGAAGCTTCAGAGAACGGCAAAGCCCTTCTCCCTGCGCACCTTCAATCTGTCCCGGTATCTGGCCATCGCCCGGGTGAAGGAGTACCGTGAACGGGTACAGGCGGTAGAATATGTTCCGGGGGTCTCCCTGCAGAACGAGGCGGGAGTCCTTCTGTCCCGGGTGAGCTGCAGCGTTTACCTGAACGGCAGCTTTTTGGACGCCTGCGATTATGGGGAGCAGGAGATCGACGAGCAGTTTATCGAGACGGGGGAGGAGAGCCTGTGGATCGATCTGGAGCAGTACCGCATTCCGAAAAAGCTGCAGTCCGGACTGGTGGTAGAGATCACCGTTTCCTATCTCGATCAGGGACAGGAATACCAGGCCCAGACATCCCTGGCCGCCGGGGAGGAGGCGGATTTCCCCGGGATCTGCGTGCTGCGGGGCGATCCGGCAAAGCTGTCCCTGACAGCGGAATAGAGAATTTCCCGGCGCGGCTTTGACGTGGGATCGAAAGAATTTTCGTTGCCGAAAGGGGACGAGTATGCTATACTAATATCACTGAGTGTTGTATCACTCCGCGGCAGCGGCGCGGAGGACAGAGGAAATGCAAGGAGGGAATATCGGTGAGATTAGTTACGCGTTCGGATTTTGACGGTTTGGCTTGCGGAGCGCTCCTTTTGGAGGCCGGAATCATTGACAGCTGGAAGTTTGCTCACCCCAAGGATCTGCAGGACGGTCTGGTGGAGATCAATGAGAATGACTGTCTGGCCAACGTGCCTTTTGTGGAAGGCTGCGGCCTGTGGTTTGACCATCACTCCAGCGAGTTTGAGAGGAATCAGCTGGAAGGCAAATACAAAGGGGAGAGCCGGATCACTCCCTCCTGCGCGCGCATTATCTACGAATACTACGGCGGCAGGGAGAGGTTCCCTCAGTTTGACGATATGATGGTGGCGGTGGACAAAGTGGACTCCGGCGATCTGACCGTGGATGAGGTGATGAACCCCCAGGGCTGGATCCTGGTCGGCTTTCTGATGGATCCCAGGACCGGTCTGGGGCGCTGGAGACAGTTTTCCATATCCAACTATCAGCTGATGGAGAAGCTGATGCACTGCTGCCGTACCATGACCACCGCCGAGATCCTGGAGCTTCCGGACGTGAAGGAGCGCATTGAGGTATATAATGAGCAGACCGAGAAGTTTAAGGAGATGGTGACGGCGCATACCCGGGTGGAGGGAAATGTCATCATCAGCGACCTGCGCGGGGTGGATCCGATCTACACGGGCAACCGTTTTATGATCTACAGCATGTATCCGGAGCAGAATATTTCCGCATGGATCGTCAGCGGCCGGGGAGGTCTCGGCTGTTCCGCGGCGGTGGGCTACAGCATCCTGAACAGGACCTCCCATGTGAATGTGGGAAGCCTGATGTTAAAGTACAACGGCGGCGGGCACCGGAAGGTGGGCACCTGCCAGTTTACCGACGAAAATATGGACACGGATCTTCCCAAGATGCTGGAGGAGCTCTGCCAGATGGCAAACCAATAGAGAAACCGGGGGAACAGGACGAGGAGAGGCTGAAACAGAATCTCCTCTTTCTGTTTCTTGTGTTTTTGTTTCTTATGATTGAAACGGTTTTTCCCGGATACACTAAGAGGAAAAACAGAATTTGGCAGGAGGGAAAGAATGAAAAAAGGAACGGTTTATCTGATGCTGGGAGCGATGGTCTGCTGGATGGCAGCCTGCGGGAATGGTGCCGGGTCCGGGCAGACGCAGGAGTCGGGTATCACGGAGGAAAGCGCCGGGGCGGGCGGCCAGAGCGCGGCACAGGGGACGGACACCCAGGAATCTGTGCCGGAGACGGGCGGCCAGGAATCCGCCGGCCAGCAGACAGACGGCTGGAGCGAGGAGATGACACAGATCCGGGATGCGGTAGTGGACGAGCTGGGCGACCGGTACTGGCCCAATACGCCCATGGACGCGTCGTATCTCGCCTCCTATTACGGCGTCGGCGCGGAGCTGTACGATGATTTTATGGGGGAAATGCCCATGATCAGCACCAATGTGGATACGCTGTTGATTATCAAGGCGAAAAGTGATAAGGTGGAGGAAGTGGAGAAGCTTCTGCTGGACTGCTACGACCACCAGGTCAATGACTCGATCCAGTATCCCATGAATCTGGAGAAGGTTCAGGCGGCGAGAGTGCAGAGGATCGGCGACTACGTATGCTATGTGCAGCTGGGAGGCCCCGCCATTGATGAGGAAAACATGGATGATCGGATCCGCTTGTGCCAGGAGCAGAACGATCATGTGATCGAGATCATCAGCCAGCGGCTTTCGCAGGAGTAGATGTTTGGAAAGGTTGATAGCAAGGGATGGTCTTTAGCAGTACGATCTTTTTGTTTCGGTTTCTGCCCTTTTTTCTGATCGGTTATTTTGTGGTTCCCCAGAGGATGAAGAACGTCATCCTCTTTTTGGGGAGCCTGCTTTTTTATGCCTGGGGAGAGCCGGTCTACGTGGTTCTGATGTTGTTTTCCACCGTGGCGGATTATTGCCTGGGGCTTTTGATCGCCGCAAACCGCGGCAGGGCCGTCGCCAAGGTGTTTTTGGGGACGTCCATCCTGATCAATCTCTCGCTGCTGTGCGTGTTTAAATATCTGGAATTTCTGCCGCTTCCCATCGGCATTTCGTTCTATACGTTCCAGACCATGTCCTATACCATCGACGTCTATCGGAAGGAAACCAAGGTACAACGGAATATCCTGGATTTTGGGGTTTATGTGGCGATGTTCCCGCAGCTGATTGCCGGCCCCATCGTGAAGTACAAGCAGGTGGAGAGGGAGCTTCACAGACGGCCGGTGGAGCTGGAGCGGATCAGTTATGGAGCGCAGCGCTTTGTGGTCGGCCTGGCGAAAAAGGTACTGATCGCCAACAACATCGGGGAGCTGTGGAGCGTTATTTCCGCCGGAAACTATGAAAGCCTGAGCGTGCTCACCGCCTGGCTGGGAATGATCGCGTTTGCGTTTCAGATCTATTTTGATTTTTCCGGTTATTCCGACATGGCCATCGGGCTGGGTGCGATCCTGGGCTTTCATCTGCCGGAAAACTTCCGGTATCCGTATATTGCCGCCTCGATCACGGAATTTTGGAGGAGATGGCACATTTCGCTGGGAAGCTGGTTTCGGGAGTATGTGTATATTCCGCTGGGGGGCAATCGGAAGGGACTGAAGATCCAGATCGTCAATATCCTGATTGTATGGATGCTCACCGGGATCTGGCATGGGGCCGGACTGAACTTCCTCTTCTGGGGGCTTTGGTTCGCGGTGTTCCTCATTCTGGAAAAGGTCGGGTTCGGCAGGGTGCTGAAAGCGGCGCCCCCGCTGTTTGGCAGACTGTACACCTGGCTGGTGGTGCTGTTGGGCTGGGTCTGCTTTTCCCTGGAGACGCCCCAGGCGATCTTTTCGTATCTGGGGGCGATGTTTGGGGTCAACGGCACCGGTATCGTGGACCGTCAGGGGCTGTATCTGGGAAGCGAGTACTTTGTCCTGCTGCTGATTGCGGCGGTGGCCTCCACCCCTTTTGTCATGGGGCTCGTGCGGAAGCTGCGGGACGATCGGACCGGCTGGAGCCTGGCGCTTTACCGCGTGGGGGAGAAGCTGATCCCGACGGTTCTGCTGCTGGTATCCGTGGCTTATGTGGTTGCGGCTTCTTACAATCCGTTCCTATATTTTAGGTTCTGACGGGAGGCGGGAGCGATGAGTGAAAAGAAAAACGCGATCTTTACGATCTGTCTGCTGGCGGCTATTTTGCTGCTCTTTACCGCGGCGGATCTTGTCAATAAAGAACGGGTCTATTCGGAGACGGAAAACCGTCTGCTGGCGAAAAAGCCGGAGTTTAGCAGGGAAAGCCTGTTGAGTGGCGAATTTGGCGAACAATACGAGACCTATGTGTCCGATCAGTTCATTAGCCGTGACAAGTGGGTGGAGATCAAGACCAGAACGGACATCCTGCTGCAGAAAAAGGATATCAACGGCGTCTACCTGGGGGCGGACGATTATCTGATCGAACAGCATCTGCCGGAAAACTATACGGAACAGGCGGAACAGGAAAAGACAGAGGCCCTGAAGCGTCTGGTGGACGAGTGGGACGCACAGGTCATGCTGGTGCCTACCGCTGACAATATCCTGACGGACAAACTGCCGGCCTATGCGGAATATTATGACGAGACGAGGCTGCTGGAGCGCGTCCGGGAGAGCGTGGGAGAGGATCACTATATCGATGTATACCAGGCGCTTTGGGAGCATCGGGAGGAGGAGCTCTACTATCGCACCGATCATCATTGGACCACGCTGGGAGCTTACTACGGCTATAAGGCATGGCAGGAGGAGACCGGGCAGATCGTCCGCGATTACGATCTGCAAAAGATGACGACGGTGTCCGATGATTTTCAGGGAACGCTCCATGCCCGGGTGCCGGTGGTGGACACCCGGGATGAGATCCGCGTCCTTCCCATGGCGGCGGGCAGGATCCAGGTGACCTACGACGGACAGACCAAGCGGGATACCCTGTTTGAGGAAAAATACCTGTCCACCAAGAATCAATACGGCTATTTTCTGGATGACAACCATGGGGTCACGGAGATCCGTACCAGTTACTTTTGGGGAGGGACGCTTCTTGTGATCAAGGATTCCTATGCCAACAGCCTGATCCCGCTGCTGGTGCCCCACTACAGCAAGATCTACGTGGTGGATCCCAGGTACTACAGGGGGTCTCTCCCGGCGCTGCTGGAGAGCCTGGAGCCAGAGCAGGGGATGGATGTGCTGGTGCTCTATAACTGCATACATTTTTTGGAGGAATTTCGATACTGACAGGGAAGGGCAGCCTGAGAAGGGCCCCCGGACCTGTGCAGGGACGCGGAGAAGGCGGAGGACGAGATGGCGGAGCTTGGGAACCCACAGAACACCATAGCGATACTGCAGAAATATCAGTTTCATTTTCAAAAAAAGTTCGGACAGAATTTTCTCATCGACCCTTCCGTGCTGGAGCGGATCGTGGATGCGGCGCAGATCACCGGGGAGGACTGTGTGCTGGAGATCGGCCCGGGGATCGGCACGATGACCCAGTATCTGGCGGAACGCGCCGGGAAGGTGATCGCGGTGGAGATCGACCGGGCGCTGATGCCGGTTTTGGAGGATACCCTGTCCGCCTACGACAATGTGACGATCCTGCAGGCGGATATCCTGAAGGTGGATATTGCGAAACTGTCGGAGGAGCAAAACGGAGGAAGGCCGTTCAAGGTCGTGGCCAACCTGCCCTATTATATTACGACCCCCATCCTGATGAATCTGTTGGAGCACCGCGCCCCGGTACAGAGCATCACCGTTATGGTGCAGAAGGAGGTGGCGGAGCGGATGCAGACGGGGCCCGGTACGAAGGACTACGGCGCGCTCTCCCTGGCGGTACAGTACTATGCGCTGCCCGAGATCGTGGCCAATGTGCCGCCCAACTGTTTTATCCCGCGTCCCAGTGTGGGAAGCGCGGTCATCCGCCTGACCTGTTACGGAGAGCCGCCGGTGGAGGTTCGGGACGAGCGAAGGATGTTTGCCCTGATCCGGGCTTCCTTTAACCAGAGGCGAAAGACCCTGGCCAATGGTCTGAGCAACGCGGCGGGCCTGGGGATTACCCGGGAACAGGTGACGCTGGCGTTGGAACAGATGGGGCTTCCCGCCACGGTGCGCGGAGAGACCCTGACGCTGGAACAGTTTGCCAAGCTGAGTAATTTGTTGGAAAAATGATACAAAAAAAACACATTTTTTTGGGCGTTTATTTTTGACATATGTATGCGTATTATGATAAACTAAATTGTAATAGTGGATCATCTGACGAATGATTAGCAAAGGAAGCGGATACATTGGATAAATTTGAATATAAAGTGAGAGCGGATGAGATCAAGGAGCTGATTGCCCAGGGCGAGTATGCGCAGGCGGCGGAGATCGCGGACACCATCGACTGGCGCCGGGTGAAGAGCGTGATGATGCTCTGCACGATCAGCGATCTCTACAAGATCAACCGGAGATACGAGGATGCCAGAGATATGCTTTTGCTGGCGTATGAGCGCAGACCGGGCGGCCGGACCATCTGCTATTCCCTGTGCGAGCTGTCCATAAAGACGGAAGAATTTGTACAGGCGGTTGAATATTACAAGGAATTTGTGCAGGTAGCGCCCAAGGATCCGGGCCGTTATATCCTGCAGTATAAGCTGTACGAGGCGCAGGATGTGAGCCTGGAGGAACGGATCGCCGTCCTGGAGGAGCTTAAAAAGCGCGACTACCGCGAAAAATGGGCCTATGAGCTGGCGTATCTGTATCATCGGGTGGGTTTGGCGACCCGGTGTGTGGAGGAGTGCGACGAGCTGATCCTATGGTTTGGCGAGGGCAAGTACGTGGTAAAAGCCATGGAATTAAAGATGCTTCATCAGCCCCTGACGCCCAGCCAGCAGGAACAGTACGACCATCGTTTCGATCCGGCTCCCAGAGCGGAGGAATTGGAAGCGCCCGCGGAGGAACCGGGAGCGGTTTCGGAACCGATCGTGGAGGAGCAGCCGGAAGGATATCCCGCGTCGGAGGAACCGCAGGAATACTATGGGGAGGAAGCGGTACAGCCGGAGGAGTCGGAATATTATGGAGCCCCCGTGGAGACGGAAGAGATCCTGCCGGACGTGGAGGAGGGGGATCCCAGGGTATACGATCCCGTGACGCCTCCCGCGGAGGAGGAAGAGCTGGATTTCCATGTGAAAACCATCGACATGGGCCAGTACAATACCCTGAATCTTCAGGCGGAGCTGGCCGCGGGACTGAAAGAGGTGCTGGGTGACGAGCACAAGACGGCCATCACCAGGGCTATCGTGGCGCCCATGATGGAGACGGACACGGAGTCTTTGGATGATCCTCAGATTGAGGAAGTGGACGAGGAGGATCTGGTTCCCGAGGAGGAGCCGGAGCAGATAGAGGGTTCGGAGGTTTTTTTTGGCGAGACCGGCGAGATCAATGCGCTGGCCGATCAGATGCTGGAGAGAGAGGTCGTCCCGAAGGAGAAAACGCAGGCCGGGCCTTCCGGCAGAGAGGGATCGGACAGGGCGTCCGGAGAGACAGCCGGCCAGCCGGCGGAGGATGTTACCGCGGAGACGGTCATGCGGGAATTGCGGCAGGAGACGCTCCGTGGGCAGGAGCCCCGGGCGGAAGAAGCCGCGCCGGAGGATCCGCACAGAGCGGCCATGGAGGAAGCCCTTCGACTGGCGATGAACGCGGAACCGCCCAGAGAGCTGGCAGGAGTGTTGTCACAGGAGTCGGACGGTCAGATCCGTCTGGTGATGCCGGATGATACCGACGTGGAGAAACAGATCACCGGGCAGATGAATATACAGGATATCCTGGCAGAGTGGGAAAACCGGAAGAAGGCCAGTGAGGAGAGGCGCCGGGAGGAAGTCCGCAGACGCGTCATCGAACAGACCGGAGAGATGTTCACGGAGTTCGAGGCGTCCGTCAAGGACGGACTTTTAGAGCAGCTGGAGAGCGCGGCGGCCGCGGAACAGGCGGGGAACGCTTTGGCCGGAGAGGCGCCGGAAGAAGCCGAGGAACCGGAAGAAGCGCTGTCAGCGGAGGATGCGGCGGGCCCGGAAACGTTGGAAGAAGCAGACGAGATCGAAGAAATAGAAGAAATCGAGGAGCTTTCGGAAGCGGAGAGCTTCCCGGAGGAAGAGGAGCTTTGG
>CANPWJ010000004.1 GCA_947584035.1 uncultured Acetatifactor sp.
CTGTACCCTCTGGGTCTGCCCTCTCCGGGCCGCCTGTGCGTATGCCATCGTATGTTCCTCCTCTCCGGGTATGCCTTCCCTCATATCTTCGCCGGAATCCATCTCCTGGGCCACATACCCCTGCTGGATCGTGTGCGTCAGCTCATGGGCCAGAAGCCTCTGCCCAGAAGGGCTTCCGGGATTATATTCTCCCTCGTTGAAATAAATATCCATCCCTCTGGTAAACGCTCTGGCGTTCATGCTGTCCGCCGCTCTTTTTGCCGCCTCATCCGTGTGGATCCTCACACCGGAAAAATCGGCTCCCAGCCTTCCGCCGATCCGGGCGTTTATTTCCGGATCCAGCCCCAGGGCCGACGACGCGCCCATGAACCGTGACGCCTCGGATCCGGCATCCAGGACGCCTCCCTCTCTTCCCGGCCCGGATCCGCTCTCCGCTTCCCTGTCCCCGGAGCGCCAAAGCTGCGCATCCCGAAGCTTCGTCTGCAGGATGGAATTGCTCACGGGCGCGCTTCCGGAACGGTCTCCCCCGGGATGTTCTGTCTCCGGGGCGGACTTATGGGCCGCATACCCCGGGCCCGGCCTTTTCAAACTCCGCGTATATGCCATAATGCACCTCACTCACACCTTATCCGAGATACCCGAAATCGTTCTTTGTCAGCACCTTGCCATATTTGGCATAGTTTAATTTTACCGCCTCCACCAGATCCCTGTTGGCCAGCCCCCTGTGCTCGGAGGCGGCAAGGTAAGCCGCGTTCACCATAATCTCCTTGATGCTGCTTCCGGACAGCTCAAAGTGCTCCGCAAAAAATTCCAGATCCAGCTCCTCCTCGCAGAGCGCCTGTTCCGGCAGAATGCTGTTCCACAGCCGCAGCCTGACACCGGGCTCCGGAAAAGCGATATGGATGATAAACTTCATCCGCCGTTTAAACGCGTCGTCTATATTATTGAGGTAATTGGTGGCAAGCACCGTGATCCCCTCATAGTCCTCCAGCTTCTGCAAAAGATGGGCGGTCTCCGCGTTGGCGTTGCGGTCATGGGAATCCTTCGCCTCCGATCGCTTGGCAAAGAGGGAATCCGCCTCGTCGAAAAACAGAAGCGCATTGATATCCTTGGCCTTATGGAACAGACGGCTGATGTTTTTCTGCGTCTCTCCAATGTATTTGCTCACCATCTGGGAAATGTCGATCCGGTAGAGATCCAGTCCCAGCTCGTTGGCCATCACCTGGGCAGCCATGGTCTTTCCGGTTCCGGGAGGCCCGTAAAAGAGCACCGAAAGTCCCCTTCCGTAAGGTGTCTTGCGGTGGAAGCCCCATTCCTCCCCGACCACGTCCCTGTATTTCATCTGATCACAGACCATCCGCATCTGCCGTTTCTGCTCATCGCCCAGGATCAGATCGTCCCACACGAACGGGCCGTTGATCCTCGTGGCGTAGGCTCCCAGCTGATTGGCCTGGTTCTGCTTTACCGCCTGACGGATATCCTCCTGGGAAATGACAGGCCGTCCCGCTCCTCCGGCCAGGACCTCCGCCGCTGAAAGCGCCTCCTTGATCCCCCTGGGCGTCATAACATACTGATTGCCGTTCAGCTTCCGATCCACATCCGCGCCGAGAGCATACCCGTCCCCGAAGCTTTCCCACAGCCTGACCTTTTCCGCCGAGGACAGCGACGGCAGCTCCACACACACCTTCACTCCCCGGAAATCCGAGAGCTGCTCCTCCTTTCTCTCCGCCAGAAGGAAAAAAAAGTCCACATACTCCTCCAGATACCGAAAGATCTCTCTGCGGCAATCCCCTCTCCCTCTAGATTCCTCTTCTCCCGTCTCCTCCAGATCACAGCCGCACAGGCACAGACAGGCAGATCCCAGAACGGATTCCACAAAGGCGGCCTCCACCACCTCCCGCGCATCCTCCCACTTTGCGGTGAGAAGATTCGACAGATCCACAAAAATAAGGCGAAGCCTTCTCTCCCGGGCCAGATGCTTTAGAAGGAAATGTCTGCCGATCCCTTCCTTTCCGCAGATCAGAATCATGCCGGGCTGTTTTTGCGCCGCCTCCTGCATCCTGTCATAGAGGCCGCACAGCTCTGCAAGCTTCTCCTCCCGGACGATCATGGGCGGGAGCTCCTCTATCCAGGAAAAATATTCCGCCCTCTCCCGTATCAGCTCCTCCACGTCCATCTGCCCCAACAGATAGCTCTGAAGCCTTGGACGCAGCCTATAGGTTCCGGACAGACCGATCCCTTCCTTTTCCCACAACAAAAATTCAATGTTTCCCGATCCGGAAAGAAACTCCGCCGCATCCTCCGCGGGAATCTCACCCCAGAATTCAGCCAGCGTCACACACAGTCCCCTCGTGGGGGAAAGCTGATCCACCCGGTCCTGCAGGAAGCCGTAGATCCTCTCATATTTTCGATGGTACAGAGGCGCCGCCCCGATCAGCAGCGCAAGCCTTTCCAGGGAATTTAAACGAAATTTTTCACAGACTGCATAGAAGGGCAAAAAGGATCCCGCTGTCTGTCTTTCCCGAATGTGGGACACCGTCTGCCGGATCTCATCCATTACCTCATCGGGAAATACCTCCGTCCCACGCGGCAGCTGAAACGCCTGATCGATCTCCTTCTCGGTGATCACCAGTCCCCGCATCGACAGATTCTCGCAATCCTTTTCCTTTTTCCGCTGGAATGCCTCGTACAGCAGCATATCCAGCAGATGGAACATATCTTCCATATACTCCCTCTGTATATAGGTATCCATTCCTTCTCCTTCATCCCTGAGGATTCCGGGCAGCCGGCCCTTCGCTGGACAGGATCCAATCCACTACCTATAAAACAGTGTAACGGGAGACTATAAACAATTTAATAAACAAACATCACTTTCCGTCTCTGGCATACAGGAGCTTTAACAGGATGGGCGTGCACACGCTGGAGACAATGATCAGCAGGATCACCGCCGTGAAATACACGGAGTTCAACATTCCCACGGACAGCCCCTTCTGGGAAACGATCAGGGCGACCTCGCCCCGGGTCATCATGCCGACGCCGATCTTTAAGGCGTCATTTCCCCGAAATCCGCACAGCCGCGCCATCAGACCGCAGCCGATGATCTTGCACACCAGGGCCGTCAACACAAAGCAGATCGCAAAGAGAACGATCGCCCCGGTCACATTGTCGATATTTGTCTTTAGGCCGATGCTGGCGAAAAATACCGGCCCGAACAGCATGTAGGAATTGGTGTCCACCTGTTTCTCAATGTAATCCGAATCCTTCAGAGAGCACAGGATGATCCCCGCAACATAAGCCCCGGTGATATCCGCGATCCCAAAATATACCTCCGCCGCGTAGGAAAAGAGGAAACACACCGCCAGCCCCAGAATCGGGATCCTGTGGGTATGGGGGTAACGAAAATCCACCTTCTTGAAAATTTTGTACAGGATCCATCCCACCACCAGAGCCAGCACAAAGAAAAGCGCCGTGTTGATGACCACCCTTCCAGGATTGGAATCCGGATCCTTGAACCCGATCACAAAGGTCAGCACGATGATGCCGATCACATCGTCAATGATAGCGGCGCTTAAGATGGTGGTTTCCACATCTCCCTTTAACTTCCCCATTTCCTTCAGAGACTGCACCGTGATGCTGACGCTGGTGGCCGTCATAATCACACCGATAAAGACGGCCTGATAAAATTTTTCCGAGCCAAAGGGAGCGGTACCGTAAAACGCCATATAGAGAAGCGTTCCTCCCGCCAGGGGAACGAACACGCCCGCACAGGCGATCAGAAAAGCCTTCACACCGGTGCGCATCAGGTCCCTCAGATTCGTCTCCAGTCCGGCGGAAAACATCAAAAGGATCACTCCGATTTCCGCCATCTGTGTCAGAAAATCAGTCTGCTGGACCAGTCCCAGAACGCTGGGGCCTATCAAAAGGCCCGCAACGATCTCCCCCACCACCTGGGGAGCCTTCAATCTTCTGGCCACCAGGCCAAAAAATTTCGAGAAGATCATAATAATTGCCAGGTCTAAAAAAATATGATAAGATTCCATGATAATCTACTCTTCCTCGTCCTCCTTCGGAAGATTTACCTCTTTTCCGTCGTCCACAAAGTCACCCGGATATTTTTCCTCATCCGGTATATCCTCCATAGCATCCTCCAGGTTGTCAAATTCCTGATTTCCGTTTGAGATTTTCTCTCGCACCTTAGCAATCTGAGCGACCTTTACATTTTTTTCCAGATTGATCATCTTCACGCCGGAGGTGATCCGCTTCAGAATGGAGATATCCTCCGCCCGCAGCTGGATCACGATCCCTTCCGTAGTGATGAGCATGATCTCGTGTTCATCCTTTACGGCCTTTACTCCCACCACGTCGCCGGTCTTTTCCGTGATCTTATAACACTTGACTCCCTTGCCGCCCCTCTTCTGGACCGTAAACTCCTCCAGCGGGGTGCGCTTTCCAAGTCCGTTTTCCGAGGCGATCAGCAGATAGTCGCCCTGGGCCTTCAACTGCATTCCCACCACCTGATCGTCCGGCGAAAGGTTCATGCCGATCACGCCCATGGAAGCCCTTCCGGTGGCGCGCACATCCGTCTCCAGAAAACGGATACACATGCCCTGTTTCGTCACCAGAAAGATTTCGCTGTCGCTGACTGTGGTCTTTACCTCGATCAGCTCGTCGTCCTCCCTCAGATTGATCGCCATCAGTCCGTTCTTCCGGACATTTGAAAATTCCAGGAGGGGAGTTTTCTTTACGATGCCGTTTTTGGTCACCATAAAGAGATTCCTGCTCTCGTCATACTCCCGAATAGGGATCATGGCGGTAATCTTTTCTCCCGGGGAGAGCTGCAGCATATTGACGATGGCCGTCCCCCTGGCGGTCCTTCCGGCCTCCGGGATCTCATAGGCCTTCAGCCGATAGACCCTTCCCATGTTTGTGAAGAAATTCAGATAGTGGTGGGTGGTGGTCATCAAAAGATCCTCGATGTAATCATCCTCGATGGTCTGCATCCCCTTGATGCCCTTGCCGCCGCGGTTCTGCGCCCTGAAATTATCCACCGTCATGCGCTTGATATAGCCCAGCCGGGTCATAGTGATGATGGTGTTGTCCCTGGGGATCAGATCCTCCACAGACATATCAAACACATCATAACCGATCTTGCTCCTTCTGTCGTCGCCGTACTTGTCGGAGATGACGAGGATCTCCTGTCGGATGACGCCGAGAAGCTTCTTTTCATCCGCCAGGATCGCCCGCAGCTCCGCGATACGGGCTACCAGCTCCTGATGCTCATTCTCCAGCTTCTCCCTCTCCAGGCCGGTCAGAGCCCTCAGACGCATATCCACAATGGCCTGGGCCTGGGCGTCGTCCAGCTCAAATCGCTCCATCAGGCGCTCCTTCGCCATCTGCGTATTGTCGCTTCCCCGGATAATAGAAATCACTTCATCGATAAAATCAAGCGCCTTCAAAAGACCCTGTAAGATATGGTCCCTCTCCTCCGCCTTGTCCAGATCATACTTAGTCCTTCTGGTGACGACTTCCTCCTGATGCTTCAGGTAGTACATGAGCATATCCAAAAGGTTCATCACCTTCGGCTCATTGTTCACCAGTGCCAGCATGATCACTCCGAAGGTATCCTGAAGCTGCGTATGCTTAAACAGCTGGTTCAGGATCACATTGGCGTTTACATCCTTGCGCAGCTCGATCACCACCCGGACACCCTCCCGATTGGATTCGTCCCGGATATCCGTGATGCCGTCTATTTTCTTCAGCTTGACCAGCTCCGCGATCTTAATGATCAGGTTGGCCTTGTTCACCATATAGGGGAGCTCCGTGGCCACGATCTGGCTCTTTCCGTTTGGGAGCGTCTCGATATCCGTCACGGCGCGCACGCGGACCTTGCCGCGCCCGGTGCGGTAAGCCTCCTCACAGCCTCTCGTGCCGAGAATCAGACCGCCTGTGGGGAAATCCGGAGCCTTGATGATCTCCAGGATCTCCTCGATGGAGGTATCCCGGTTTTCCTCCACCTTATTATCTATGATCTTTACCACCCCGTTTATGACCTCCCGCAGATTGTGCGGGGGGATATTAGTGGCCATGCCTACGGCGATACCGGTGGTACCGTTTACCAACAGGTTGGGGTACCGGCTCGGCAGCACCACAGGTTCCTTTTCCGTATCGTCAAAGTTCGGCGCGAAATCCACCGTATTTTTGTTGATATCCGCCAGAAGCTCCATGGAGATCCTGGAGAGCCGCGCCTCCGTATAACGCATGGCCGCCGCTCCGTCTCCGTCCATGGAACCGAAGTTTCCGTGGCCGTCCACCAGGGGATACCGGGTGTTCCATTCCTGAGCCATATTGACCAGCGCGCCGTAGATGGAGCTGTCTCCATGGGGATGGTATTTACCCATCGTGTCTCCCACGATACGCGCGCTCTTGCGGTGCGGCTTATCCGGCCCGTTGTTCAGCTCGATCATCGAGTAGAGGACTCTCCTCTGCACTGGCTTCAGGCCGTCTCGCACATCCGGAAGCGCTCTGGAGGCAATAACGCTCATGGCGTAATCGATGTAAAAGGTCTCCATCCTCTCCTTCAGATCCACTTCCTGTATCTTGTCAAAAATATCGTCGTTCATACATCCTCACATTCTGCCTGAAGGCCGGTGTCAAATATCCAGATTCTTAACAAATTTTGCGTTCTCTTCAATGAAGTCTCTTCTGGGTTCCACCTTGTCTCCCATCAGTGTGGTAAAGGTAAGATCCAACTCGGATTCCATCTCCTCGTCATAATTCACGCGGAGCAGGATCCTTCGCTCCGGATCCATGGTCGTCTCCCAGAGCTGTTCCGCGTCCATCTCTCCCAGACCCTTGTATCGCTGAATCTTGTTGTTTTGATCCCTTCCCACTTCCTTCAGGATCTGATCGAGCTCCTCGTCGCTGTACGCGTACCAGACCTTTTTATTTTTCTCCAGCTTGTACAGAGGAGGCTTCGCCAGAAATACATGCCCCTCCTTGATCAGATCCGGCATGAACCGGTAAATAAATGTCAAAAGCAGCGTGCTGATGTGCGCGCCGTCCACGTCCGCGTCGGTCATCAGGATGATCTTGTGGTAGCGGAGCTTGGAAATATCAAAATCCTCATGGATGCCGGTGCCGAAAGCGGTGATCATCGCCTTGATTTCCGCGTTGGCGTAAATCTTATCCAGCCGCGCCTTCTCCACATTCAATATCTTGCCGCGCAGGGGCAGGATCGCCTGAGTCGCGCGGGAGCGGGCCGTCTTGGCGCTTCCGCCTGCGGAATCTCCCTCCACGATATAGATCTCACAGTTTGCCGGATCCTTGTCGGAGCAGTCCGCCAGCTTGCCGGGAAGGGCCAATCCCTCCAGAGCCGTTTTTCTTCTGGTGAGCTCCCTGGCCTTTCGCGCGGCCTCCCTGGCTCTCTGGGCCAAAATCGACTTTTCACAGATCGTCTTGGCGATGGTAGGATTCTGCTCCAGGAAATAAGTGAGCTGTTCACTGACAATACTGTCAACTGCTCCTCTGGCCTCGCTGTTTCCAAGCTTCTGCTTCGTCTGTCCCTCAAACTGAGGATCCTCGATCTTCACGCTGACAATGGCGGTCAGACCCTCCCTTATATCCTCTCCGGACAGATTCGGCTCGCTGTCCTTCAAAAGCTTCGCCCCTCTGGCGTAGTCATTGAAGGTCTTTGTGATGGCGTTTCGAAATCCCTGAAGGTGCATACCGCCCTCCGGGGTATTGATATTGTTCACGAAGCTGAACACGCTCTCGTTGAAGGAATCGTTGTGCTGGAAGGATACCTCCACGTACACGCCGTTCTTTTCTCCTTCAAAGTAAAGGATATTTTCATAGAGAGGGGTTTTGCTCTTGTTGAGGTAAGCCACAAATTCCCGGATGCCGCCCTCATAGCAGAATTCCATCACCCTCTGTTTTTTGATTTCCGCCGGATTTTCCGTTCCCTTTTCCCCGGCCGTTTCTCCAGCTGTATCTCCAGCCGTCTCTCCGGTTGTCTCTCCGTCTACTTTCCTGGCCGTTTCTCCGGAATCCTCTTTAAGAGACTGCGCCTGATCCTCCCTGGCCCTGGACAATAATTCCGAGATCTGGCTATTTTCATTGTCCACAGAAAAATCGTTCCGGTTGATCTTGGCCTCCTCGCTCCGATCGTCGCGCAGAATGATGCGGAGTCCCTTTGTCAGAAACGCCATCTCGCGCAGACGCCGCTTCAAAATATCGAAATCAAAAACGGTGGTCTCGGTAAAGATCGTCTTGTCCGGAAGAAAAGTCACCTTAGTCCCTGTCTGCTCCTTCGGACAGGTCCCTACCTTCTGGAGGGAATAGAGCGCCTTTCCCCTCTCATAGCGCTGCCTGTAAACCATTCCGTCCTGGCAGATCTCCACCTCCAGCCAATCAGAGAGAGCGTTTACCACGGAAGCACCCACACCGTGCAGACCGCCGGATACCTTGTATCCCCCGCCGCCGAACTTGCCGCCGGCGTGAAGGATCGTAAACACTACCTCGACCGCGGGGATCCCCGCCTTATGGTTGATGCCGACGGGAATTCCCCGCCCGTTATCGATCACCGTCACAGAATTATCCTCGTTGATGGTGACGTCAATGGTATCGCAGAATCCCGCCAGAGCCTCGTCCACGGAATTGTCCACGATCTCATATACCAGGTGATGAAGTCCTCTGGAGGAAGTGCTGCCGATATACATACCGGGCCTTTTGCGGACAGCCTCCAGCCCTTCCAGGATCTGGATCTGATCCGCCCCGTATTCGTGATCCACCGCTGTGTTGTTCATCGTCGTTTCGCTCATTCTTTCCCTCGCCTCTAAACTGTTTCTGTCTGCCAAATATAGATCCTCTAGGATTCATTCATACAGGAAACCGTCCCGTTTTCCACGCAGAACACTCTGTTAATCTGAAACCGGTTATTGACAAATTCCTCGAGTCCGGTACAGGTGATGATCGTCTGGATCTCCCCGATGCTGTTCAACAGATAATTCTGACGGCTGCTGTCAAGCTCCGACAGCACGTCGTCCAAAAGCAGTATGGGAGTATCCTTTGTGAGCCTTTTGACCAGCTCGATCTCCGACAGCTTCAGCGAGAGAGCCGCCGTTCTCTGCTGTCCCTGGGAACCGTATTTTCGGATATCCACACCGCCCACCACAAAAGAAAAATCATCCCTGTGGGGGCCAACCGTAGTCATCTTGGCCCGCATGTCCCTGTCCTGGCTCTCCCGCATTTTTCTCTCGAAGTCCTCCAGCTCCACGTTGGGCTCATATACCACATGAAGCTCCTCCTTCTCCCCGGAAAGCTTTCTGTGAATGTCAAAAATGATCTCATTGAGCTGCCTCTCAAAAAGCTTCCGGCGCTCTATGATCTTACTCCCGTAAGAGACCAGCTGCATATCCCAGATGTTCAAGGTATCTCTCAGGTCAGGGTTTAAATACAGATCCTTTAAGAGGGTATTTCTCTGGTTGATGATCTTGTTATAATGGTTCAGGTTATAGAGATAAAAGCTGTCCAGCTGACAGAGCTCCATATCCACAAATCTGCGCCTCTCGGAAGGGCCGTTCTTGATGATGCTCAAGTCCTCCGGGGAGAAAAAAACCACGCTGCAGAGACCCAGCAAATCCGCCGCCCTCTTGATCTTCTGCCCGTCGATGGCGATTCCCTTCGACTTCGACTTTCTGAGGTGCATATCGACTCTCGTCTCCACACCTTCTTTTTCAAGGTAAGTACGGATATGAGCCTCCTCCCTGTCAAACCGGATGATCTCTTTGTCCTTACTCCCCTTGTGCGACTTTGTAGTGGCTGCCACGTAGATCGCTTCCAGGATATTCGTCTTTCCCTGCGCATTGTCACCGTAAAGGATGTTCGTCCCCCGGTCAAAATTCATGGTGAGAGTATCGTAATTTCTGTAATCTGCGAGTTCAATCGATTTAATGATCATTGATCTACCCTTGTCGTGCTAATCCGAGATTCTGACAGTCTCACCGTCATACGTAAATTCATCTCCGGGCACAAGCTTTCTTCCGCGCCGGGTGTCCACCTCTCCGTTGACCCTGACCAGTCCGTCCTGGACGGCATATTTCGCGTCCACCCCAGACTCCACTAAGCCAGCCGCTTTCAGCGCCTGGCCCAGTTTGATAAAATCATCCTTCAAATGAATCGTCTGCATAACCTTCTCCATTAACTGACGGTGGTGAAATTCACCGGCAGAATCAAGTAAATATAGCTCTCCTCCGGATTCTTGATAAAGCAGGGAGCCTTCGGGTTCACCATATAGAGATCCACATCCTCGTCGTCGATCACGCGGAGAGCGTCGATCAGGAACTTGGGGTTAAATCCGATCATCAGATCCTTGCCGCTCTTTTCGATATCAATATCCTCGTTCATGCTCCCCAGGATAGAATTGATTTTTAACTCCATCCTGTCGTCCGTGATATTGATGATAATAGGCTTCTTATCCCCCTCTTTCACCAGGAGCGTAGCGCGGTCGATACAGTTCAGAAGTTCCTTCTTGTTGATTTTTACCTTTGTCTCGTAGTCGCTGGAAAGCATCTGATCGATCTTAAAGTATTCTCCCTCGATCAGCCTGGAAACCACCGTCGTCTCCCCAAACTCAAAGACAATATGCTTGGATGTGAAGGAAATCGTCACATCGCTGTCCGCGTCCCCGGGCAGGATCTTGCTCACCTCATTCAGGGTTTTTCCGGGTACAACTACCTTCTTGGGCTCGTAACTGTTTTTAAGCTGAATCCTGCGAATGGAGATCCTGTGCCCGTCGAGAGACGCCACCTTCAGAATATCTCCGTTGATGTCGAAGAGCTCTCCGGTCATCAGCTTGTTATTGTCGTTGTCGGAGATGGAGAAGATCGTCTGCCGCACCACTTCCTTCAGGGTGAACTGGCTCATCAGGATGCTGTCCTCCCTCTCGATCACGGGAAGATAGGAGAAGTCCTCCCCGGATTTTCCTATGATGTTGAACTTTGCCTTTTCACAGGTGATCGTCGTTTTGAAGGAAGGATCTGTCTCAATGGTGATGTCGCTGTCGGGAAGCTTCCTCACGATCTCCAGAAAAATCTTCGCGTCCAGAGCGATAATCCCTCCCTGCACGATATTTCCCTGAATCGTAGTCTCGATGCCGAGCTCCATGTCATTGGCGGTGAGAGTGATCACCCCTTTGGAAGCGTCGATCAGGATACACTCCAAAATAGACATGGTAGTCTTGTTTGGAACGGCCTTCGATACGATCTGAACACCGTTCAACAGATCTGTCTTGGAACAAACTAATTTCATCCGTGCATAACTCCCTTCGTGTTTTCCTGCCTGTCCGCAGACGCGTTTTTATAGATCAGTAAATAAAGGATTTCATATTCTTATCCTTAGGGGATGTCGATATGTGCAAAACTACTTCTATTATACTATTTTTCAGGAGAAAAGGGAATGAAAAACATGTGAATTCTTTTCCTGCAGCCTCGGAATTTTTTTGAAGTTATTCACAAAGAGATTCACGGGGCTTTTCCCCTGAAAAAAGTTATCAACAGAAAAAAGGTTTGAAACACATATTTCTCTGTGGAAAAGATCCTGGGTCAGGGATTGATCTTCCGCTTGATGATGTCTATTTTATTTTTGAGCTCCTCGTTGGTCTGTATCTCGGCCGCAATTTTGTTTACGCCGTGGATGATCGTGGTGTGATCCTTTTTTCCCAAAATTTTGGCGATATTCATATAAGAAATATCGTTGATCATGTCGTAGCAAAGATACATGACGATCTGCCTTGGGAGCACAAACTCGGAATTTCTCCTCTTGGAGGTGATATCGTCCGGGTTGACTCCAAAGTGCTCCGACACCACGCCTATGATCGTGGCGGGGGTGACCTCCTTGGGCTTGTTGGGATAGATCACGTCCTTCAAGGCTTCCTCCGCGAGAGAGAGCGTCAGATCCAGCTTGTTCAGCTTGGCGAAGGCGATGATCTTGTTGAAGGCGCCTTCCAGCTCACGGATATTGGATTTAATGTTGGTGGCAATATATTTGATGATCTCCTCGTCGATCTGAAGGTCATAGTTTTCCGCGTTCTTCCGGAGGATCGCGACTCTTGTCTCATAGTCCGGAGGCTGTATATCTGCGATAAGCCCCCACTCAAACCGGGAGCGGAACCGCTCATCCAGCGTCTCCATCTCCTTGGGAGGCTTGTCGGAGGACAGGATGATCTGCTTGTGCGCCCCGTGCAGCACATTGAAGGTGTGGAAAAATTCCTCCTGGGTGCTCTCCTTTCCTATTATAAATTGCACGTCATCCACCATCAGTACGTCCACTGTCCTGTATTTTTCCCGGAGCTTCGTCATGGAGGCCGCGTTACCGCTTCGGATGGACTCGATCACTTCGTTGGTAAATACCTCACTGGTTACGTAGAGAACCTTTGTGTTTGGATTCTGATCCAGGATAAAGTGGCCGATGGAGTGCATCAGGTGCGTTTTTCCCAGTCCAGGCCCTCCGTACAGATAGAGAGGGTTGTAGGTTTCCCCGGGAGTCTCAGCAACCGCCAGGGAAGCAGAATGGGCGAATTTATTGTTGCTCCCCACCACGAAGGTGTCAAATTTGTACTTCGGATTCAGGTTTGCGTTTTCATAATAGATGTTATAGCCCCTGTCGGCGTTTTTGTTCTCACCCTTCTTCGAATCCCCAGTCTCCGCGTCCTTCTCCAGAATGAACTGGATATCGTATTCGTGGTCGAACATTTCCGTCACGGTGACCTGGAAAAAGCTCTTATATTTGGAAGAAATATAATTCAGAGCGTGGGCCTGATCGGAAGGGATGATGATATGGAGGACATCCTTTTCATCGACATTATAGAATTCCAGGGGCTCCACCCAGGTATGATAAGAAATGTCAGAGAGGTTATATTCTCTTCTGACAGTCTCCTTGATCAATGTCCAATTTTCCTTGATATGGTCGCTATTCATCTCTAAAACCCTTCCAGACAGATCGCACAGCACATTTTTTAAGCTGTACTTTTTTATTGTAATATAGATTTTTAAATATTTCAAATGTAACTTTTGAACCGCCTATGGATAAAGTTATCCACATAGTGTTGATAACTTTGGTTATAAGTAGGGATATGGGACAGGTATGTGGATAGAAATGTGAATAGGTGTATAACCCTGAAAAAATAAAAAAGCTTGTTTTTTGAATAAAATCGCTTATTTTTACACATTGTTTTCACAGGTAAACCACAAATATAAAAAAATATCCACAAATAATCAACATGCTGTGGATAAAAAGCATGTGGTTAAAAACGGTGCATATCTATGTGGATAACTTAAAAAAATTTTTTTATAGAATTTTTTGAATCATAAAATAATGATTTTTCCGATAAAAAAAGCGATTTTTGCTTGACAACAGGCGTCATTTCTTATAAAATCAAATATGCTATTTTCCTGATATTTGGCATGATTTATCGTATGCCGATCGAAAAATGTTTACCTTATATATATGTCATATGAGGTTCAGAGAAGGAGGTGCTTTTCCATGAAGATGACATTTCAGCCCAAGAAGCGTTCTCATTCTAAAGTACACGGTTTCAGAGCAAGAATGAGCACACCCGGCGGAAGAAAAGTTTTAGCGGCCAGACGTGCAAAAGGAAGAAAGAAATTATCCGTATAGGTCACAGAAATGTGACCTTTTTATTAACATGAGATTTTCAGAATCTTTAAAAAAGAATCACCAGTTCCAGTTTGTTTATAAAAACGGTAAATCTTACGCGAACAGATATCTCGTCATGTATGTGAAGGAAAATGGCCTCGGGATAAACAGAGTTGGAATCAGCGTGAGCAAAAAAGTTGGAAACAGCGTTGTAAGACATCGCGTTACAAGGCTGGTGAGAGAAAGTTACCGATTACATGAAGGGATATTCAATAGTGGTTTGGATATCGTAATCGTTGCGAGGCCCGGCGCGGCCTCTGTGGGTTATGAGGAGATGGAGAGCGCGCTGCTGCATTTATGTAAGCTCCATCATTTGATCAAGGTATATTTTTATTTTGACGAAACATGAAAAAATTTTTGATCAGCGGTATCCGGTTTTATCAGAGATATCTTTCTCCGTTGAAAAGAACAAAATGCCCTTATATTCCGTCCTGCTCCCAGTATGGGTTGGAAGCGATTCAGAAGTACGGGGCTTTTAAGGGAAGCCTTCTTGCCCTCTGGAGAATTTTGAGATGCAATCCCTTTTCCAAGGGAGGCTACGATCCCGTTCCCTGAAGAACCGGTGCTCTTTTGTGGGAGGATCCATGAACGGTATTCTATTAACGGTAAGTTCTATTCCTATTATCGGTCAGGTGGCATGGCTGCTGGGCAAGATCATGGAAGGGATTTTTAACGTGCTGGACGTTTTAAATATTCCCAATGTGGGTCTTGCCATCATTCTGTTTACGATCATCGTAAACCTTCTTATGCTGCCTCTTACGGTCAAGCAGCAGAAGTTTTCCAAGCTTTCTGCAAAGATGAACCCTGAGCTCCAGGCGATCCAGGCGAAGTACAAGGGTAAAAAAGACAATGATTCCATGATGGCGCAGAATCAGGAGATGCAGAATTTATACGCAAAGTACGGCGTTTCCCCTACCGGAAGCTGTATGTATCTTTTGATCCAGATGCCGATCCTGTTAGCTCTATACCGGGTGATCGATTCCATGCCGGCCTATGTAAAAAAGATCCGGATGGCGTTCGATCCTCTGGTAAACGAGATCCTCTCCATCGACAGTGCGACCGGCGGGAAAGCGACGGAATTTATCCAAAATCTGAAAAATTCCATGCGGTATTCCAGCCAGTTTGGAAACTCCAAGTACGATCTGAAAAACACTCTGATCGACTGTCTGAACAAAGCCTCCACCACGGATTTCAAAAACCTTGCGGCGGAGTTTGCGGAGAAATTTCCTTCTTTTCCGGACATCGTTTCCAGTACGGTGGAAAAGCTGGATACCTACAACAACTTTTTAGGCTTAAATATCGGAAATTCTCCCTGGTATATCATCAAGGAGAATTATAACAGCATTGTGAGCGGCGGTTTTACTGCGGGTGCGCTGCTTTTGATCCTGGGAGCTCTGGCGATCCCTGTCCTGTCCGTGCTGACACAGTGGGTCAACATCAAGCTGATGCCCCAGCCTCAGAGCGTGGATAGCAAGGAAAACGAACAGGCGGCAACCATGGCCCAGTCCATGAAAACCATGAATATGGTCATGCCGCTTTTCTCCGCCTATCTCTGTTTTTCCTTCCCCTGTGGTATGGGAATTTACTGGGTGGCCGGCAGCGTTGTGCGAAGCATCCAGCAGGTAGCCGTCAACCGGCATCTTGACCGGATGGATTTTGAGGACATTATCCGGAAGAACACGGAAAAAAATGCCAAGAAGTTGGAGAAGATGAGGGCTCAGCAGGAAAAGATCGCCGCTTACGCCAACATGAACACGAAAAATGTTCAAGACGAGATCCAGAAAAATCTGGAGGAAAAAAGAAGAAGAATGGATATGAGCGGGAAGGTCAATCTTCCTTCCGCGGGGAATGAGGCGGATCCGGTAGAGGACAATATCGAATATACGAATGATTTTTACGAAAATGCGGATCCGGACAGCTTTATGGCAAAGGCAAATCTGGTCAGGAAATACAGCAACAAGAAATAACAGATAGGAGGATATGGATATGGAATTTATTGAAGTGTCTGCAAAAACAGTCAGTGACGCTATCACAGAGGCATGTCAGAGGCTGGGTGTTACCAGTGATAAGCTGGATTACCAGGTCATCGAAGAAGGCTCCAGCGGTTTTCTGGGAATCGGTTCCAAGCCCGCTGTGATCAAGGCTTCCAAAAAGTGTTCTGTGGAAGACAATGTAAAGAGCTTTTTGAACGACGTATTTGACGCCATGAATATCACAGTCCTCGTAAATGTTGTTTATGATGAAGAAGAGAAGTCTCTGGATGTGGATCTGAGCGGCGACGAGATGGGTATTTTGATCGGAAAAAGGGGACAGACCCTGGATTCCCTTCAGTATCTGGTCTCCCTTGTAGTGAACAAGGATACGGAGGATTACATCCGGGTAAAGGTGGATACGGAGAATTACCGCCAGAGAAGAAAGGAAACGCTGGAGAACCTGGCAAAGAATATCGCCTATAAGGTAAAGCGGACCAGAAAGCCCGTGTCCCTGGAGCCTATGAATCCTTATGAGAGACGTATCATCCATTCCGCCCTTCAGAATGACAAGTATGTGACTACCCACAGCGAGGGGGACGAGCCTTACCGCAGAGTGGTGGTTACCCTGAAGAAGGAAGGAAGAGAGTATAACAGCAGAAACCGTGAAAACAGACAGTAGGTTTCTATCATAGGAAAGAGTATTTTTTAAAACCGGATGTATGACAGGATCCATATGTCCGGTTTTTTGTGAGGATCGATATGGAGATTGACAGAAATACAGATACGATCGCGGCTGTGGCAACGGCCCTTTCCGATTCCGGGATTGGGATCATAAGGATCAGCGGAAGGGATTCGATTGCGGTGGCGGATTCTGTTTTTCAGACCAAAAGCGGAAGAAAAATACTTTTGGACGCGGAAAGTCACACGATACATTATGGATTTATCAAGGACACCTCCGGAGAGATCCTGGATGAGGTTATGGTGTCCGTGATGCGGGCGCCGAAAAGCTATACCGCGGAAAATGTGGCGGAGATCAACTGTCACGGCGGCGTTTTGATGATGCGCAAAATCCTGCAGAGAGTTCTGGAGGCGGGAGCCAGGATGGCGGAGCCAGGGGAATTTACGAAGCGGGCCTTTTTAAACGGCAGGATCGATCTTTCCAAGGCGGAAGCCGTTATGGATATCATTCACTCCCAAAATGAATTTGCCCTGGCCTCCTCGGTAGGACAGCTGCGGGGAAAGCTTTCAGAGCAGATAAAGGAGCTCAGAGGTGAGATTTTATACGAGACGGCTTTTATAGAATCCGCCCTGGACGATCCGGAGCATATCAGCCTGGAGGGATATCCGGAGAAGCTGCTGGGGAGAGTGGAAAGTCTGCTGGAGCGGGTCAATCGTCTGATCCAAACAGCGGACAGCGGAAGGATCCTGAAGGAGGGGATCCGCACCGTGATCATCGGAAAGCCAAATGCGGGAAAATCTTCTCTGCTGAATGTGCTGCTGGGAGAGGAGCGGGCCATCGTCACGGAGATTGCCGGGACAACCAGGGATGTGCTGGAGGAATACATCTCTCTGCACGGAATAGGTCTGCGCGTGACCGATACGGCTGGGATCCGGGATACGGAAGATCGGATCGAGCGGATGGGGGTGGAAAAGGCCAGGGAGTATGCTCAAAAGGCCGATCTGATCCTGTATGTGGTGGACGCTTCCCTCCCTCTGGATGGTGACGATGTGGAGAGCATGTCCCTGATCGGAGACCACAGGGCAGTCATACTTTTGAATAAATCGGATCTGGAGAGTGTGGTCTCGGAGGAAGAAATCCGGAAATTTGCGGCGGAGCACGCAGGAGGGCCCATCCCGGACATTGTAAAGACCTCCATGAGGGAGGGAAGCGGGATCGAAGAATTGGAGCGTGTAATCCGGAACCTGTTTTTTCAGGGGGAAATCTCTTCCAACGGGGAGGTTGTCATTACAAATATACGGCACAAGGAAGCGCTTCAGAGAGTGTCAAAAAGCCTGACGCTGGTAAAAAAAAGTATTGAGGACGGAATGGGGGAGGATTTTTATTCCATCGACCTGATGGACGCGTACCGGGAGCTGGGAAGAATCACGGGGGAGCAGGTGGAGGACGATTTGGTGGAAGAAATCTTCTCCAAATTTTGTATGGGAAAGTGATTTGTTTTTCTGTGACTTTTTCGCAGGAATATGGTAAGATAAAAAAGACAGGTGAGGGAACATGCCGGAAATACGGGAAAAAGTTGACGTGTGTGTCATAGGGGCCGGCCACGCCGGATGTGAAGCCGCTCTGGCCTGTGCCAGATTGGGCCTGGAGACCGTGATCTTTACGGTCAGTGTGGACAGTATTGCCCTGATGCCCTGCAATCCCAATGTGGGAGGTTCTTCCAAGGGTCATTTGGTGAGAGAGCTGGACGCCCTGGGAGGGGAGATGGGTAAAAATATCGACAAGACCTTTATCCAGTCCAAGATGCTCAATGTGTCCAAGGGCCCCGCGGTCCATTCTCTCCGGGCACAGGCGGACAAGGCGGAATATTCCCGGGCTATGCGGAAGGTGCTGGAAAATCAGGAGCACCTTGTCATCAAACAGTCGGAGGTCTGTGAGCTTCTGTGGGAATGGCAGGAGGGAGAGGATTCCGGCAGAGATCGAAAAAAGATTACCGGGGTCAAAACCTACACGGGCGCCGTCTATGAGTGCAAGGCGGCGATCCTCTGCACCGGCACTTATCTGAAGGCCAGATGCCTCTGCGGTGAGGCGATCACCTACACCGGGCCCAACGGTCTGCAGGCAGCGACACACTTGTCAGATTCTCTGCGGGAAATGGGAATCCAGCTTCGCCGCTTTAAGACGGGGACTCCGGCCAGGATGGACAGGAGAAGTCTTGACTTTTCCAGGATGGAGGAACAGTTTGGGGATGAAAGGATTGTCCCTTTTTCTTTTTCCACAGATCCTGAATCCATTCAAAAGGAGCAGGTTTCCTGCTGGCTCACTTATACCAACGAGCGGACGCATGAGATCATTCGGGCGAACCTTGACCGCTCTCCCATTTATGCCGGGATCATTGAGGGGACCGGGCCCCGGTACTGTCCCTCCATTGAGGATAAGGTGGTCAAGTTTGCGGACAAGGAGAGACATCAGGTATTTATCGAACCGGAGGGACTCCACACAAATGAAATGTATGTGAGTGGTATGTCCTCCTCTCTTCCGGAGGATGTGCAGCTTGCCATGTACCGCACGGTGCCCGGTCTGGAAAACTGCAGGATTGTGCGGAACGCTTACGCCATTGAATACGACTGTATCAATGCAAAGCAGCTCTACCCCACGCTGGAATTTAAAGCGGTGAAGGGACTTTTTTCCGGAGGACAGTTTAACGGGAGCAGCGGGTACGAGGAGGCTGCCTGTCAGGGCTTGGTGGCTGGGATCAACGCGGCCATGTGGATCCTGGGGAGAGAGCCCTTGCTGCTGGATCGGTCGGAAAGCTACATCGGAGTGCTGATCGACGATCTGGTCACGAAGGATAACAGGGAGCCCTACCGCATGATGACCTCCCGGGCGGAATATCGGCTTTTGCTCCGTCAGGACAACGCGGATCTGCGTCTCAGGGAGAAGGGGTATCGGATCGGCCTGATCACCGAAGAGCAGATGGAGCATTTGAGAAAAAAGGAGAGCTGGATCCAGCAGGAGATTGCCCGCCTGAAGAGTGTCCGGGTGGGCGCCAACGAAACTGTTCAGAATTTTTTGGAGGCCCATGGAAGCGCGCCTTTAAAGACGGCGGCGTCCCTGGCGGAATTGATCTGCCGGCCGGAGCTAAGCTATGGGATCCTCGGGGAGATAGACGAGGGCAGGGAGGCTTTTGCCAGGAGCGTCTGCGGCAGTAAGGACTTCCCCGCGGAAGTGATCGAGCAGGTGGAGATTGAGATCAAATATGAGGGATACATTGAAAGACAGCTGCGTCAGGTAGAGCAATTTAAGCGGATGGAGAAAAAGAAGATCCCCGAGGATCTGGATTACGATCAGGTGCCCTCCCTTCGTCTGGAGGCGCGACAGAAGCTGAAGGAATTCCGCCCCATTTCGCTGGGACAGGCGTCCAGAATTTCCGGGGTTTCCCCGGCGGACGTATCGGTTCTTTTGATTTACCTGGAGTCCCACAAGTAACTATGTGTTGTAGTCTCTAAGAGGTTTGCTATGTTCGGAAGGAAAAAGACAAGCTTTGACACGGCAGCGGATGTTGTTTATGACAGGGAAAACCAGATTCCGGTGATCCGGGCAAGTATCTGTAACGGTGAACAGGTGGCCGGGTTTAAGGATCTGAAAACGGGAAAATTTGAGGAGATCCTTCTGATCCGAAGCGAAAAGGACCGGGAAGATTTTATGAACCGGTTTGGGATCCTGCCCTCGGAGCTCAGGAAGGAATATTGACCTGCGGGAAAATGTGGGAGGAATTGCTTTGGAACAGCGTGGACAGTACCGGACGGATCTCTTTGTTTCGGATCTGAAATCTTTTGAGATAACTCTGTCACAGGAACAGCTGCGGCAGTTTATCAGATATTATGAGATATTGACGGAATGGAACCAGATGATGAATCTGACCGCGATCACGGAGTATGACGAAGTGATGAAAAAGCATTTTCTGGACAGCCTTTCCCTGGTCAAGGCATACGATGTCCATAAAAAAACATCTGTGATTGATGTGGGGACGGGAGCAGGTTTTCCCGGGCTTGCCCTGAAGATAGCCTTTCCGGATCTGCAGGTGACGCTTTTGGATTCCCTGAATAAGCGGATCTCTTTTTTAAACCATGTGATCGGAGAGTTAGGACTGACCGGAGTGGAAGCCATCCATGGGAGGGCGGAGGACTACGCAAAGAAGGGGAAGCTGCGGGAGCAGTTTGATTTGTGCGTCTCCAGAGCGGTAGCGAATCTTTCTACGCTTTCCGAGTACTGTCTGCCCTTTGTAAAGGTGGGCGGACAATTTATCTCTTATAAATCCGAAAAAATTGCGGAGGAGATGGGAGCGGCGTCCGGCGCGATTTCTCTGCTGGGCGGAAGGGTGAGAGGACAGAGTGAATTTTACCTCCCGAATTCCGATATCTATCGAAATTTGTTTATTGTCGATAAGGTCAGAAGAACGCCTGACCGTTATCCGCGAAAGGCAGGTCTGCCGGCAAAGGAGCCTCTTGCCTTGTAACAGCTGTTGCTTATTTGATTCTCACGGCATGGAGATTCAGGATGGATCAGAAGGAAAATTTAAAAGCTCTTTATATCCAGGAGCAGGATCGAAAGAGGATCGCCCGGGATCTGCACGATGTTTCCCTGCAGAATCTTGCGCATCTGGCACATAAGCTGGAGCTGGCAGGGATGATGATGGACAAGGATCCTGTGGGGGCGAAGCTGGAATTACATATCATCAATAAAAAGCTGCATGAGGTGATCGACGATATTCGGGATATCATCTTTGATCTTCGCCCCATGACTTTTGACGATCTGGGATTCAGGGAATCTGTTGAGAGATTGCTGAGCGTGATCAATGCGGAGGGCCAATACGAGATCGACGCGGACCTGTCCGATGTTTCATGTGAAAACGATCTGATCCTAATGAATATTTTTCGGATCATACAGGAGATCCTGAACAATATTGTGGAACACGCGGAAGCACACCGGATAGTGATACGATGTTTTCAGGAGGATCATACGTGCCATATCTTCCTGTCGGACGATGGTGTAGGGTTTGATGAAGAAGATCTGGAAAATATGGAGGGAAAGCATTTTGGCATTTCCATCATAAGAGAGAGGGTCAATTTATTGAGGGGAGAATTATTGATCCGGTCTCACGCGGGAGAGGGAACGCAGATCCAGATCAAAATTCCGCTGTAGAAAAAATAAAAATATAGGGTGAGAGGAACATGTAATATGAGTATCAAGGTTATGCTGGTGGACGATCATATATTGATCCGGGAGGGTATTCGGCAGCTTTTGGAATTCGATGGCAGCATTGAGGTGATTAGCGAGGCGAAGGATGGGGAGGAATGTCTCGAAAAATTATCGGCGTCGAAGCCGGATGTCCTTTTGTTGGATATCAATATGCCAAAGAAAAATGGAATAGAGGTTCTGCAGGAGATCAAGGAGAAGAAGCTGGAGATCAAGGTTTTAATTCTGACAGTTCACAATGAGATCGAGTATTTGATGAAGGCCATCGATATCGGGGCGGACGGATATATGATGAAGGATTCGGATTTTGCGGAATTAAAACGCGCGATCGAGGTTGTTTTAAGTGGAGAAAGCTATATACAGCCAAGTCTGATTCCCGCACTGAACAAAAGACTGCTGATGAAGGATAAGGACAATGACAAAGTGGAAACCCTGACTAAGCGGGAGCAGGAAGTTTTGATCTGTGTTGTAGAGGGAATGTTGAATAAGGAGATTGCCCTGTCTCTGAATATCAGCGAGCGAACCGTTAAAAATCATATTTCCAATATTTTTAAGAAAATTGGCGTTTCCGATCGAACACAGGCAGCAGTATTCGCAATCAAAAATGATATTGTGAAGCTATAGGTATATATCTTGTGGTTTAAAGGAATGTTTCACGTGAAACATTCCTTTTCTGATACAAATATTGATACAAGATAATGTTTCACGTGAAACATAGAAATACAAAATATGGGGGTAAAAAGTGTGAAACATTTATAGATACGGGTGTGAAACATTTTTTTAAGACACTAGATATAGATGCGGGCGTAGATATATAGATACTGATATAAATACAGATATAGATACAAATATAGATACAGCATTCGGATTGGATGACTTGCAAAGAAATTACAAATTTGTCTATAGCTATCTCCCCGGAATAGTGATATAATTGAAAGGCACAATAGCAGAAAAGAAAAATGAAATTATTTATCAGGCCGCAGGGACGGCAGAATGAGAGGAACGATGGGAAAAATTATTGCGATCGCAAATCAAAAGGGAGGAGTCGGTAAGACTACTACCTCTATCAATTTGTCGGCGGCTCTTGCCGGAAAAGGAAAAAAGGTGCTTGTCATCGACACGGACCCGCAGGGAAACACCACCAGCGGTTTCGGTATTGATAAAAACAATCTGGAAAACACCATCTATGAGCTGATCCTGGGAGAGTGTCCTATCCGGGACTGCATTATTAAGGATGTGATCCCGAATGTTTCGATCCTGCCCTCCAATGTAAATCTGGCCGCCGCGGAGATCGAATTGATCGGAGTCGATAAGAAGGAATACATATTAAAGGATGAGGTGGATTATATCAAGGACGATTATGATTATATCATCATCGACTGTCCTCCTTCTCTGAACATGCTGACGATCAACTCCATGACTACGGCAAACAGTGTTCTGGTTCCGATACAGTGTGAGTATTATGCGCTGGAAGGACTCAGCCAGCTGATCCACACGATCAATTTGGTGAAGGAGAGATTGAATCCCGATCTGGATATGGAGGGCGTAGTTTTTACCATGTATGATTCCCGGACGAATCTTTCCATGCAGGTGGTGGAAAACGTGAAACAAAATTTGTCGCAGCACGTTTTCAAAACTTTGATCCCGAGAAATATCCGTCTGGCGGAAGCTCCCAGCTACGGAAAGCCCATCAGCCTGTACGATCCCAAATCGGCCGGGGCGGAAAGCTACCTGCAGCTGGCGGAGGAGCTTTTGGAAAACGCGCCTTCCGCGTGACACAGGACAAAATTTTCGATTGAGTAAAGAGAGGTAAAGAGGTATGGCGGCAAGAGGATTGGGAAAAGGACTGGACGCTCTGATTCCAAACGCGGTAGGTGAGGCAAAGGCAAAAAAGGAAAATGCGGCCGGAGCGGAAAGCCGGGACAAGGGACCGGAGACCATTGTAAAGATTACCAAAGTAGAGCCGAACAGGGAGCAGCCTCGAAAAAATTTTGACGAGGACGCCCTGCAGGAGCTGGCGGATTCGATCAAACAATTCGGTTTATTGCAGCCCATCCTGGTGCAGGATCGGAAGGATCATTATGAGATCATCGCGGGCGAGCGCAGGTGGAGAGCGGCGAAGCTGGCGGGATTAAAGGAAGTCCCTGTGATCATCCGCAATTATACGGAGCAGGAGATCGTGGAGATTTCCCTGATCGAGAATATTCAGAGAGAGGACCTGAACCCCATCGAGGAGGCTCAGGCGTACAAGCGTCTGCTGGAGGAATTCCACCTGAAGCAGGACGAGGTGGCGGAGCGGGTTTCCAAGAGCCGTGCCGCCGTCACAAACTCTATCCGCCTTCTGAAGCTGAGCGACGAGGTGCAGCGGATGGTCATTGACGAGATGATCAGCACGGGACATGCCCGGGCGCTTCTCGCTGTGGAGGATGCGGAGGAGCAGTACAGTCTGGCGCAGCAGATTTTTGACGAGAAGCTGAGCGTGCGCGACGTAGAGAAGCTGGTCAAGAATTTGCATAAACCTGCCAAGCCCAAAAAGATCGACGACAAAACCCTGCAGGCAATCTACCTGGATATCGAGGAGAAGCTGAAGCAGAGGCTGAGCACCAAGGTTTCTATCGCCTCCAAGGGGGACGGTTCCGGCAGGATCGAAATTGAATTTTACGATCACGAGGATCTGGACAGGCTGCTGGATATGATCGGCGGTAATTGATTGCCCGGCAGGTTACAGAGGAAGAAGGTATAAGAGGAAATATGAATACGAAGAGTGTAATTTTGGACCGTATTTTGAATTTGTTTGGTCTGCAATATTTTGATCTGGGATTTCTGGTGATCGGCATGGTAGTCCTTTTTATCCTCCTGCTTATTCTTTTTATCCTGCTTTTGTTGCAGATGAAAAAGGTAAAAAAGCTGAATAAGCGTCTGGACGCGCTGACGCTGGGAAAGGACGGAAGCAGTCTGGAGCAGGATATTGTGCAGCTTTTTGAGGACAATAAGTATTTTAAGGAGGTCGCCGCGGAACACAAGAAGGATATCCGCACTCTGTTTAAAAGGATGGAGTCGGCGTACCAGAAGTTTGGCCTGGTAAAGTACGATGCCTTTAACCAGATGGGAGGACAGCTTAGTTTTTGTCTCGTACTCCTGGATGAAAACAACAATGGTTTTTTGCTCAACTCGGTGCACAGCTCCGAGGGATGCTATTCCTACACGAAGGAGATTCGGCAGGGGGAGAGCGATATTTCCCTGGGAGCCGAGGAGACGGAGGCGCTGCAGATGGCTATGGGAGAACCGTCTTAGGCCGAAGGCCGCTTCGTATATGATTTATGGCGTGGAGATGATATGACAGAAAATGAAAAAAAAGAGATTGGATGAACTGCAGGGAAATGAAGTACTTGCAAGGCCGCTGATGACCTGGGACTATCAGGTCATCCTTCCGGAAGGCACTGTGATCCGCAAGGAGCATATAGCAAAGATCGGTGAGCTTGGCATTTTGGAAGTGTATGTGCGGGAGGAAGGCTCCGGTGAGATCGCTTTCCTGAAATTGGATACGGAGGAAATGATCCATAAAAAGGTGCGCGATATTCTGGAGCGCCACACCTATCACAACAACCAGGATCTGGAGGAGCTGAGCAGAACGGCGGACAATATTATCTCCACGATCCTGGAGGAGGACCAGGTGGTGGAGAAGGTCTACGATATTCGGGAGAGAAGCTCGGATATCTATGAACATTCCATCAATGTCTGTGCGATGGCCATCCTGACCGCCTTGAAATTAAAAATTGACCGGCAGAAAATACATGACATTGGTGTCGGTTGTTTACTGCATGACATCGGGCTGCGGTACACGACTCTGAATTTTAATGAGAAGGATGTGCAGAGTCTGAACAGCCAGGAAACCGCCGAGTACAAGAAGCATCCGGTCTATGGCTATTCCACGCTGAAGGATGAGGGATGGATCTCGGATGTGAGCAAGTATATTATCCTTCAGCACCACGAGCGGATGGACGGCTCCGGTTTTCCCCTGCATATCAGGGAGATTCCCATGGAGAGCCGCATCGTGAACGTGTGCGACGCCTTTGACGAAATGATCTGCGGGATCACGCGGAAAAAGACGAAGGTCTACGAGGCCATCGAATATTTAAAAAGCTTCCAAAATATCAAATTTGATGGTAAAATAGTAAACGTGTTTCTCACATTCACCGCGGTGTACCCTGCCGGCAGCAAAGTGATCACCAACGAGGGGGAGCTGGCGGAGGTGGTCTCCCAGAACAGGGATTTCCAGGACAGGCCGATTATCCGCATTTTAAAGGACAAAAACGGAAATGCTGTGCGGGGGGAGAGACTGATCGACCTGGTGAAGGTCCATCACGTTTTCATCGATAAGGTGCTGGAGTGAGACAGGGCGCTTCCGCGGAAGGAAAATTGTAAAAACATGCCACGCTTTTTGTGACGGAATGGAGGATACTATGATCGACATTAAATTTCTCCGGGAGAATCCGGAGGCGGTAAAGGAGAATATCCGCAAAAAATTTCAGGACGACAAGCTTCCCATGGTGGATGAGGTGATCGAGCTGGATGCAAAGAGCCGAAAGGCAAAGCAGGAGGCGGATGAGCTCCGCGCGGCGAGAAACCGTATTTCCAAGGAGATCGGCGGATTGATGGCGCAGGGAAAGAAGGAGGAGGCGGAGGCCAAGAAGGCGGAGGTAGCCGCCGGGGCTAAGCGTCTGGCCGAGCTGGAGCAGTCGGAGGAGGAGCTTCAGGAAAAGATCACCCGGATTATGATGGTCATTCCGAATATCATAGACCCTTCCGTTCCCATCGGAAAAGACGACAGCGAGAATGTGGAGATTGAAAAATTCGGGGATCCGGTGGTTCCGGATTTTGAGGTTCCCTACCACGCGGATATCCTGGACAGCATAAACGGGCTGGACAAGGAGAGTGCCGGGCGCACCAGCGGGAACGGCTTCTACTATCTGATCGGGGACGCCGCCAGGATCCACTCCGCCATGGTCAGCTATGCCAGAGATTTTATGATCGATAAGGGATTCACGTACTGCATCCCTCCTTTTATGATCCGCAGCAGCGTAGTCAACGGCGTGATGAGCTTCGCCGAGATGGAAGCGATGATGTACAAGATCGAGGGGGAGGATCTGTACCTGATCGGCACGTCCGAACATTCCATGATCGGTAAATTTAAAGGACAGATCGTCAACGAGGGAAGCCTTCCGATCACCATGACGTCCTATTCTCCCTGTTTCCGGAAGGAAGTAGGTTCCCACGGGATGGAGGAGCGGGGCGTGTACCGGGTGCACCAGTTTGAAAAGCAGGAAATGGTAGTGCTCTGCAAGCCGGAGGACTCGATGGAGTGGTACAATAAAATGTGGTCCTACACCGTAGAATTTTTCCGGAGCCTGGATATCCCTGTCCGCACGCTGGAATGCTGCAGCGGCGACCTGGCGGATCTGAAGGTAAAATCCTGCGACGTGGAGGCGTGGAGCCCCCGGCAGAAAAAATATTTTGAGGTGGGTTCCTGCTCCACTCTGGGCGACGCCCAGGCGAGACGTCTCGGCATCCGCACCAAAGGGGAAAATGGAACATACTTTGTGCATACCTTAAATAATACGGTGCTTGCAACCCCCAGAGGGCTGATCGCGTTTCTGGAAAATAACGTGAACGCGGACGGGAGCATCCGCATCCCGGAGGCGCTGCGCCCCTACATGGGCGGGAAGGAAAAGATCGAACCCAGACGCGGGTAAGAAACCGGAAAGAGCAGATTGTCTGAAGATGGTCGGGCAAAGGGAAAGAAGGTGAAATTTTTGCATAGATTTCTAAGGGCTATCGGTTTTAGTACACTCACGGACAGGAAGCGGCTGAGAGACCTTTTGACGGATGTCATTATGAACGCGGATCAGAGGGGCTACACTATCAATGAAGAGGATGTGATGTTGGGGGAATTTAGCAGAAATTTCGCTGACAGTGTGGGGATCTCCGTATGCGGCGAGTTTGACGAGGATGATAAATTTATCTATGATTATTATTACCCTTATCTGACCGGCAGCGGCATCACCAGCTATGAGGATGTGTCGGTGGAGCGCCATGCCGCCAAGGATTCCTATGCCGGCGTCTGCGATGACGTGAAGGTGGGGATTTCCCTGATCTTTTATCTCAGGAATCATATTTCCTATGTGAGAGCGCAGTCCGCGGGGCTTTTGCCGATCCGCGGCACGACGCTGACCCTCTCCGCTCTGTCCGTGAGCGGCACGATTATGATGCCGATCCTGAAGGATGAGGAGCAGAAGCAGAGGGTACAGAGAGATTCCGTAAACAGGCGGAATCTTCTGGCTGCCGCCAGAAAGGGCGATGAGGATGCCATAGAAACCCTGACTCTGGAGGACATGGATATGTACTCCACCATCTCCCGCAAGATCCAGAAGGAGGATATCTTCAGTCTGGTAGATACGTATTTTATGCCTTACGGCGTAGAATGTGATCAGTACTCCGTGCTGGGAGAGATCGTCGGGATGCGCATGGCCACCAATGAGATCACCGGGGAAAAAATTTATATTTTAACAATTTGCTGTAATGAATTGACATTTGACGTAAGTATCAATATAATAGACTTATTCGGTGAGCCGCAGGTAGGACGGCGCTTTAAGGGTGTCATCTGGCTGCAGGGCCGCATCAATTTCCCGGAGGAAAGCCTGTGATTGCAGGACGGCTCCATTTCCGGGGGAAGAAGTTCCCGTAGTTAAGTGGATATAACACGCCCCTCCTAAGGGTGAATCGGCAGTTCGACTCTGCCCGGGAACGTGAAAGCATTGGAAGCTTTGATTTCCAATGCTTTTTTGTAAAAAGATTTTATACCGAGGTGAGGGAAATGGCTAAGGAAAGCCAGAAAACCGTTGAAGAAAGCAATTTTATGGTCAAGATTGCCACCTTCATTGTAGACAGACGCAACTTGTTCTTTTTGCTGTTTGGCATCGCGATTATCTTCTCACTGGTCTCCATGAACTGGGTCAGCGTGGAAAATGCCATGTCAGCGTACCTTCCAGACACCACCGAGACGAGGCAGGGACTCGATCGGATGGAGGAGCAGTTTATTACATACGGCACCGCACAGGTGATGGTGACCAACATCTCCTACGATACGGCGGAAATGCTGTCGGAGCGGATCGAGGATCTGGACGAAGTGATCATGCTGGACTTTGACAATTCCACGGATCACTATAATAATTTTTCGGCGCTGTATGATGTGACCTTCGGGTATGACGAGAAGGACGAACGGGCGTTGGAAGCCCTGGACAAGGTGAAGGATCTGCTGTCCGGGTACGATCTGTATGTGTCTACCAGCATGGGGGACGCTTCCGCGGAACAGATCGCCAGCGAGATGCAGGTGATCAGCGTTCTGGTGGCGATCGTAGTCGTCTCCGTGCTGCTCTTTACCTCCCAGACATGGGCGGAGGTTCCGGTTCTTTTACTGACGTTCATCGCGGCTGCGTTGATTACAAAGGGTACCAATTTCTTTATGGGGACGATCTCTTTCGTGTCCAATTCTGTGACGATCGTGCTGCAGCTCGCGCTTTCCATTGACTATGCGGTAATTTTCTGTAACCGATATAAAGAGGAGCATCAGAAGCTTCCCATCCGGGAGGCGGATATTGTTGCGCTCAGCAAGGCCATCCCGGAGATCTCTTCCAGCTCTCTGACCACCATCGGCGGTCTGATCGCCATGATGTTCATGCAGTTCGGCATCGGAAGCGATATGGCCCTCTGTCTGATCCGCGCGATCCTGCTCAGTCTGCTGGCAGTATTTCTGCTGATGCCGGGGCTGATCATGCTGTTTGGCAAAGCGATGGATAAGACGCACCACAAGAGCTTCATCCCCCAGATACCGTTTGTGGGAAAATTTGCCTACAAGACCCGCTACATCATGCCGCCGCTCTTTCTGGTGCTGATCGTGGCGGCTTATCTGGTTTCCTCCCACTGTCCGTATGTATATGGATACTCCATGCTGGAAACCCCGGTGAAGAGCGATGCCATGGTCGTGGACGAAATGATCGAGGAAAGCTTCGGTTCCTCCAACATGGTAGCGATGGTGGTTCCGGCAGGAAATTACGAGAAGGAGAAGGCCCTTCTCCAGGAGCTGGATGCGCGGGAAGAAATCGATTATACCATGGGCCTTTCCAATATCGAGGCCATGGACGGGTATATGCTCACGGATAAGCTCACGCCAAGGGAGCTGTCCGAGCTTTTGGAGCTGGATTATGAGATATCGGAAGTACTGTATATGGCGTATGCGGTCAACGATGAGAATTACGCCAAGATCATCAACGGTCTTTCCACCTACAGTGTGCCGCTGATCGATATGGTCATGTTCCTCTATGACGAGGTGGAGGAGGGGTACGTGACTCTGGACGATGAGACTATGGAGACCCTGGAGGATGCCCATACACAGATGCAGATCGCTCTGAATCAGCTTCAGGGCGAGGATTACAGCCGTATGTTAATCTACCTGAACCTTCCGGAGGAAGGAGATGAGACCTTCCGCTTCCTGGATGAGATGCACACCATCGCCAACCGGTACTACGAGGACGCCACCATCCTGATCCCCGGGGAGGCTACCAGCCAGTACGATCTGTATAAGACCTTCCAGACGGATAACACGGTGGTAAATGTGGTGTCCATCCTGGCCGTGCTGGTGGTGCTTCTGTTTACCTTCCGGTCGGCGGGGATGCCGGTGCTCCTGATCCTGATCATTCAGGGGGCCATCTGGGTCAACTTCTCGTTTCCGGCCGTCCAGCAGAAGAACCTGTTCTTTATGAGTTACCTGATCGTCAGCTCCATCCAGATGGGCGCCAACATCGACTACGCCATCGTCATTTCGGGCAGATTTATGGAGCTGAAAGACAAGATGTCCAAGAAGGACGCGATCATTGAGACCATGAACTTTGCCTTTCCCACCATTGTGACCTCCGGCTCCATGCTGGCGCTGGCCGGGATCTTCATTGGCATGATGTCCTCCGACGGCGCTATCTGCGGCATCGGTCAATGCCTGGGGCGGGGCACGATCCTTTCCATCATTATCGTTATGTTTGTGCTGCCCCAGATCCTGCTGTTGGGAGAGAAGATCATTGACAGGACCTCCTTCGCGGTATCCCTTCCTCTGAAGCTGGAAAAGACGTCGGGACTGATGCGGGTGGACGGCATTGTCCAGGGACAGATCAACGGAACGGTCTTTGGCGAGATGCACGGATTTGTGCGCGGCGAGGCAAACCTGCTTGTGAATATGGGAAAAACGGAACAGCGCGAGGATGACGGAAGCGATCTGGAGGAGCTGGCACGGGAAGAGAAGGGGGATGAGAAGGAATGAGAGCGGCGAAAAAGATATCCCTTGTACTGACAATGGCTCTGCTGTGCAGTCTGCTTCCGGATGGAAGGCTTACCCTGGCCGCGGAGGAAAGCACATCCTCCGCTTCGGCAGGTGGCGCTGATACCGCGGAGGAAGCTCCCGATACGGAGACTCTGGAGATCCGCACAGCCGAAGAATTTTTAGAGTTTGTGGCAAACTGTTATATTGACGGATGGTCCGGAAACCGGAGAGTGGTTCTGAAGGAGGACATCGATCTGTCGGAGGAGGAATGTCCGATGATCCCTGTGTTTGCGGGAACCTTCGACGGGGAGGGACATACGATCTCAGGCTTTTACAGCGAAAACAATGAGTACCTGGCTGGATTGTTCCGGTATATCGAAGCGGACGGGGTAGTCAAAAACCTCAACCTGAAGGGCTCGGTCACCGGAACGGAGGAGGAGGCATACCTGGGGGGGCTCTGCGGCGTGAACTACGGCACGATCCGAAACTGCAGCTTTCAGGGGATCGTGAGCGGCAGGAACAAGGTGGGAGCGATCGCCGGGGCCAACGAGAGCAGCGGAACCATCAGCAACTGCACGGTCAAGGGGCGCATCACCGGATATTATATGACAGGCGGTGTTGTGGGGGCAAACTACGGCACTGTGAATTCCTGCAAAAATTTTTCTAAGATCAACAACGACAGCGAGTGGGTGGAGGAGGATGACGAGATCGGCGTAGGCATCTTTCTCAGTATCAATATCTCCGAGGATCAGGCGGAGCTCTACAGCGGGGTGGACACCGGCGGGATCGCCGGGTATTCCAGCGGGACGATCTCCCGGTGTGTCAATTACGGCAGGATCGGCTATGAGCACACCGGCTACAACATCGGGGGGATCGCCGGCAGACAGGTGGGAAATGTCCTGCTCTGTACCAACGACGGAAGCGTATACGGAAAAAAGGATGTGGGCGGTATCGTCGGACAGATGGAGCCCTACATCGAAGTGAGCGAGGCGGAGTCCCTGCGGAACGCGGTCAACAAGCTCCACGACCTCATTGATAAGACGCTGGACGATGTACAGAAGGAAAAAGATGTGGTCAAGACGGATTTTGACGCTCTGACCACTTACAGCGAAAATGCGCTGAATGTGGGAAACGCCATGGCGGATCAGATAGCTGATTTCGCGGACACCAATATGGAGCAGGTCCGGATCCTGGAGGAGCGCAAGGATCACGTGACGGATTCTCTGCCGGGCATTGTGGACAATGTGTCCTCGGCGCAGGATTCCTATGGAAAGGTTGGCGATTCCCTGCGCGAAGCGGCAGGGGGGCTGATTGACGGCGTCAGCGGAGGGGATCTCTCCCAGACCACCGAGAACCTGTCGAAGGCGGCAGATCATCTGCACGATGTATCGGATTCCCTGAAGGCAGCCGCCGGCGGAGCCAGGGATGTGGTGGATTATGTCAACTCCCAGCCGGATGTCCAGTTTGTGGCTCTGGATGAGCAATTCCACAACAATCAGGAAAATCTTCACACCCAGCTGATCGGGGTATCCGACAGCCTGCAGCGGCTGAGTGAAAACGCGTCCGCTTACTCGAAGGTGGTAAACGAAGATCTGCGGGCGGTAAACGACCAGCTGAACGTAGTGTTTAACCTGCTGGCGGATCATCTGTCGGATTATGGAGACTTCAGCGTGGAGGAGATGTACGAGGAGGTTTCGGACGAGGATATCGAATCCATCACGATCGGAAGGGCGGACAGCTGCACCAACACCGGCGTGGTCAAGGGAGATATCCATATCGGCGGTATCGCGGGAGCGATGTCGATCGATGACGAGGATCCGGAGGACAACGCGGCAGAACATATAAAGTATGAGGTCGGCAGACATTTTATCACCAACTGCGCGGTGGTTGACTGTGTGAACGATGGCTATGTGTCCGCCAAGAAGGATGGGGCCGGCGGCATCGTGGGTTATATGGAGCACGGCATTGTGTCCGGCTCGGAGGGCTACGGAGAAGTGGAGAGCACCGAGGGCGGCTATGTGGGAGGTATCTGCGGAGAGTCCCAGACGGTTCTGCGCCAGTGCTACGCGCTCTGCTCCGTGTCCGGCGGCCGGAATGTAGGAGGGATCGCCGGTTACGCGGATACGTTGAAGGACTGCAGGGCCATCGTAAATCTGGAATCCTCCGGCAGCAGCAGAGGCTCTATTGCGGGACAGATCGCCTCTTACGAAAATCTGTGGAAGAACGGAGGAGAAGAGGCGAAGGTCTGCCGGAATTATTATGTGGGCGATGAGGTTCACGGCATAGACGACGTCAGCTACGTGGGCGCCGCGGAGCCCATTGAATACGCGGATCTGCTGGCGGAGGAGGGGCTTCCCTCGGAGTTTCGCCATCTGAAGGTCATGTACCGCGTGGAGGATACCTTCCTCGGCTCCCAGGAGGTTGCCTACGGAGAAAGCCTGGCCGATCTCAAATATCCCAAGATCCCGGAGCGGGAGGGCTGTTACGGGGTATGGCCGGATTATTCCGACCAGGTGATGAAGGGAAACCTGGTGATCGAGGGCGAATACAAAGATAATGTGACGGTGGTGGAGAGCGACCAGAGGGCGCTCTTACAGAGCGGGAAGGAATTGGAATTGGAGGATCGGCCGCTGGCGCTGGTGGAGCAGACCTTTACGGAGGACACGGTGCTGAAGGTTGACATCCAGGACGTGGAGCCCCCGCAGAATGTGTCCGGCAGGGAGAACATGGTGTATCACATTTCCCTGGAAAACGGCGGAGTGGCTCCGGGGGAGGTCTTTGCCGTCAGGATCCTGAATCCGTACAAGAACGCGGAGGTATGGGGCTTTCTAAACGGCGAATGGACGAAGCTGGAAAAGAAGGAGAGGGGACAGTACCTGCAGGTGGATATGACCGGGGAGGAAGCGGTCTACTGTGTGGCAGAGGCGGGGATCCCGCCCGTGGCGATCGCCGCGGCAGCAGTCGCCGTGGCAGCCGTCCTCCTTCTCCTGGTGATCGGAAAAGCTGTGAGGGGGAAAAAGGCCCACAACAAGTCGAAAGCGGAGAAGAAGGAGCCGTAGGACGAATCACAAGACGAACCGAGGGGTGAACCATAGGGCGAATCATAGGATAGAGCACAGGTCGGGTCATAGAACAAATCACAGGGTGAACCGACGGATGGATCATAGGACGGAACGCAGAGGGAATCACAGGGTGAATCGCGGGACGAACGGAAGGGCGAACCATAGGACGAACCGAGGGGCGGATCACAGGATAGTCACAGTCCGGTGGAGAAAAGGAGGATTTTATGGAGGATATCCGAAAAGAGTTAAAGCGTACCAGGATTTTTTGTGCGGTTTCATCCGTCGTCACACTCTGTCTGCTGGCAGCTATCCTGTTCTTGATCGTGGAGATACAGCCGGTGCTCTCCTTTGCGGAGAAGGCGGGCCCGGTAGTGGAGCGGCTGTCCCAATTAGACATAGACGCTTTAAACGGCACCCTGGAGCAGCTGGACGGCAGCCTGGGACAGGTGAACTGGGAAGAATTGGGGAAATCTCTGGAGCAGCTGGATGTGGAGGAGATCAACGAGGCGATCCGGAATCTGGACACGGAGGAGCTCACGACCGCTCTGGAGAACCTGAATCGGGCGGTGGATACCCTGGAAGCTTTTGGAGAGAGGCTTCGGACGCTGTTCCTCCGGAATTGATCATATTTTCCGTTGCAACCGCTGTTGCGTTGGTGTATGATAATCTTAAAAAGGCAGGGAGGTATCGCTATGAATCTGGTTATCACTATGAGCCGCCGGTTTGGCACGGGCGCCAGCGTGATCGCTGAGGAATTGTCCAAAAAACTGGGGATTCCCGTGTATGACAAGGCGTACATCGAGCATGAACTGAAGGACAGCGACTATGCGTCGGAGGCGGAGGTCATCAAAGGACTGGCGAAAAACTCCTGTATCATTCTGGGCCGCTGCGCGTCGGAAATTCTGAAGAGACAGGCAAATGTCTTTAACGTATATGTCAGCGCCGCGAAGGAGGACCGCATCCACCGCATTATGCAGAAGATGGATCTCTCCTACGAGGACGCCAAGGCTATGCTGGAAAAGAACGACAAGGAGCGGGCGGAGTACTATTATGAGCACACAGGCAAGGTTTGGGGCGACGTGAACAATTACCACATGATCCTGGACACGTCCACCTTGGGGATCGAAAACTGTGCCGACATTATGATCAAATATTTCGAGCGGGTGGAGATCATCTAGTCCTTTGGCTTGGCGTCTGCCGATCTCGTGTAGAGGGTGTTCATTTCCGGATGGTTTTCAAGAGAGAATTCATAGGGCACGGGGGACGATGA